>NZ_CAUPHG010000009.1:0-32123 GCF_963510915.1 uncultured Anaerococcus sp.
CGCTTTATCAGATGGAACTATCGCAGGTACAAAGTGCTTAACTATTCACAATGCTAAGAATGATAAATACGAAAAGTTTGATAACTTAGGCGGTGCTTTTTCAATCAAGTATACGGGCGAACAAGCTTATGCAAGCCTATCTATAGTATCAGACGGCAAAGGCAACGCTATAAAACTTCAAACCTATATAGGTGAAAGTGCTGAAAAAGCAAAAGTCGATATAGATGTTAATCTAAATCCTAGCCAATTCAGAAATATAAGAAGCCTTGCTTTATTCTTAATGGGATACAAAAATTATGCAGTAGAGCCAGTAAAAACAGTAAATAGTGAACTTTCCGTATATGACTTAGATTTTTACGATAAGGCAGAAATTAAAGACAACAAGCCAATAACAGCGGTATTAAGAGATATTAAAAAGACAACAAAGACTCAATCCTCATTAGTAGAAGTAACCATTATTAACAGGGAAGTATCTAACTATGAAGACTATTCATTCCAGCCGCTAAGTGGCGGAACTGAAGGTAGAGAGGCTAGGTCTTTTATTAATTTCCTAGATAAGTTAGGGAAATATGATATTGATTATATTGTGCCACTTACTGATGATATAGGAATAATCGCTGAATGTAGAGAACACGTTATCAAGATGAGTGAAAGATATGGCAAGGAAAGAAGACTTGTTTGTGGTGGAGCTAACAATATGTCGGTTGAACAACAAATCAACCTAAAGCAACAGTTAGAACACGAAAGAGTCCAATTTACAGGTCAAGGATTTTATGATTATGACAACATTCTATATCCAGCCTATATCCATGCAGCCATGTATGCAGGTAGATTTGCTTTTCTAGGAGTAGAGAGTGCAACAGCAGATGTCTTTAAGTACCTAAAGCCAGAGAAGACTTATTCAGAGGAAGAGAAAAACAAGCTAATTGATAATGGAATCCTCTTTGATGACATGGTAGCAGGTAGGGATAACCAATTTACCTTCTACCCAAAACTCGTATGGGATTATACAACATTCGCCCAATACAACGATCCACTAAAGACTGAAAGGTCTACAGGGGCTATAGCAGATCAACTATCAAAAGAAATTAGAAAGTCTTTAGATAGGCTTTTAACAGGAAAATTAACACCTTATTCTGCTTTAGAATCAGCAAGAAATAGAGCTATATCAGTACTTCAACAATATAAGAAAGACGGAATCATTGTAGCTTATAGGAACGTGAATATAGAAAAGAAAAACGATCGAGTTTATTTAAGCTTTGATGTAGCACCAACAGAAGTAACTAACTTTACCTTTATTGATGTTACGTTTTATGGCGAAGAATTAAGAATAAATGAAGTCGAAATATAGAAAGGTGGTTTAAATGGCAAGTGCAGAAAAACAAACTGTCGTAACGGGTGCAACGGTCGTACTTAAAATTAACGGCCAACAAGTAGGAAGAGCACAATCGCTAGACCCTAGAATATCTTACGGTACTGAAGGTGTGTATGAAATCGGATCAATCATGCCACAGGAACACGTACAAAATAGATATGAGGGGTCTTTTACTTTGGAAAGATATATGCTTAGAAATGAAAATCTAGCAAGTGTAGGTTATATCGGACTAGGCGAAGACATTCTAAAAAAAGATATTATTGATATTGAAGTAATCAATAAGTGGGATAACAAAACTTTGAGAGTGTATAGAGGCTGTACTTTTAGCGACTACACTTCTACAGTTAGGGCTAACGCCATAGCAGGAGAAAACGCCTCAGTACAATTCTTATCATGTGACCAAGGAGAATAAAGAAGATGAAGGGTATCAACGAATTTATAAGCCTAGGGGCTAGGCAAAAAGAAATTGAAATAGAAGCAAGAATCCAAGGCCAAGAAGTAAAGGGGAATTTCTTAGTGAAATTCCCTTCTATTATGGATAGAATCGAGGCGGAAGCCAAGGCATCAACCATACTAAAGCAGGCAGATGTAAACACTATGCTTACGGAAACCTATCTACTAACACAAGCTATTTGTTACCTAGATAAGGTAATTATTAAAAAGCCAGATTGGTACAACCTTGATTATATAGACGACCCTAAAGTCATTTTTAATTTATACGGAAAAGTGAAAGATTTTGAAAATTCCTTTCGTCCAAAAAATGAATCAGATAAACACGAAGGAGATAGCGTCAAATCCGTGGACGAGGAGTCTTTGGAAAGCAAGTAAAATTTTAGGCTGCCCAATATTTGATAGAAGGCTAGCAGAATACAATGAGTTTGACCTAGAACTTATGGAAACCTTAAATTACTTTGATAATCCAGAAAATCTAGTTAAGTACAAGCGCAGTTATGCTGACCCAGACTTTGAAGAATATTGGAATGAAGAAACACCAGAACCGTTAGAAACGGAGAAAAAGGTTGATATATCAAATGATGATGAATGGGAGGAGGTGGAAATAGATGAGTGATATTAGAATTAATGTAGGTGCTAATACAGAAGATGCTAAAAAGAGTTTTGCCAACTTAGGCAAGCACATAGATGATGTCCAGAAAAAAGCCAACAATTTTAGCGTAAATTCTACCGACTCAAAATTAAATGTAGGACCAGAATTTGCCAGCAAAGATACAAATAACGACTTAATTGATGCAATTAAACAGCTAACTAAAAACTTATCTAATATAAAACCACCCAATGAACCAGCCAAACCAGACCAAGAAAGGCTATTTGGAAACCTAACTAAAGCTGGAACTTTAATCGGAGCAGCTAGAAGTGGTTATAGCTTTGTAAAAAGCGGTGCTTCTAGTGCAGCAATGTATGAAAAACAAGCCCTAGACACTTACAATAGACTAGGTATTTATGGTAGTGACTTTAATAAGGCTAGGAAAGGCGCAACCAACCTAGGTAAAGAATACGGCTTTGATACAAGCCAAGTTATGGGGCTACAAGATACACTCTTACAAGGTGGCCTTATAGGCAAGTATGACTTACAAGAGTCTACAAAGTCTATGATGGAAGCTAACCTAGCATTTGGAATCAATGCTAATAGCCTAGGATCAGAGTATGCCAACCTAAGAAAACGTGGTTTATATGGTGTAGATGCTGAAAGGTACACAAACACCATAGGCACTAATATAGCGGCAACAGGTATGAAAGGCCGAGAAGATGAAGTTGCTAGAAGTCTTGCTGATATTACAGACATTATCACTAATGGTAAGCTTGAAGTTAATTCGTCTGACTTTGAAATGGCGGCAAGCCTACAAGCCCAATTAGCTAAACAAAATCCATCTCTTAAAGGTGATAAGGGAGCCGAGCTAATCGGCAAAATACAAAACGGATTTAATTCTAAAGACAATGTAACATTGAGAATGTTTGGACTAGGTGATGAGCTTGGATATGGACCAGAGGGCTTATATGAAGCAAGAAAGAGAGCGGACCAAGGCTTTTCTAATCCGGAGGGAATAAAATCATTAGCACGTCACTTAAACCAAGTTTCAATGGGAAATCCTTTAGTAAAATCTTTATGGCTTCAAGACCGCATGGGTGTAAACACGGACGAAGCAGACGAAATAGTAAAGCTTTTAGAGTCCGGAACTGCCGAATCCTACAAAAAAATCAAAGAGAAATACGGCGAAGGTGGAGAAAAGCAAGCCAATATAGATGCGGCTAGAGGTTCTAAATCTTTTGCCAATACCCAATATGAACTAAACAAAGAAGCGGCAAGCCTTGATATAGGTAACAAGCTAAATGAAACAACAGGAATCCTAAAGGACATATATAATGCAATGCCAAGTGGGGTACAAGATGTAACCTCGTTAGCAGGAGCAACTGTAGCAGGTGCAGTAGGTGGTTCTGTTATAGGAAGCATACCGAAGTTATTATTTGGTGGTAGCGAAGGCGGAAACCTATTTAAAGGTCTAGGTGAAGGCGGCTTAGGTAAAGTAGGTAGCTTTATAGGTAAGAACGCAGGTAAAATTGGCAAGGTTGCAGGCGGTATAGGGCTTGGAATAACAGCACTAGGCTATGGAAGTGAAGCTTACGGACACTTTAAAGAAGGTGACAAAAAAGAAGGCTTTGGATCCATAGGTGCAGGGCTAGGAACAATCGGCGGTGGTCTTGGCGGTGCAAAACTTGGAGCTTTAGCAGGCACAGCGATACTACCAGGAGTAGGAACAGCAATAGGCGGTGCACTAGGTGGAATTGCAGGAGCCTTCTTAGGTGATAAGGCTGGACGTGGAGTAGGAAGAAGCTTGGTAGGGAATAAGGCTTATGCAAGCGAAGCCCACACCGACAAAAAGAATAAAGACCTAGTAGGAAGACAAGAAACAGTCGTAAAGAGGGAAGAACAACTCTTAGATAGACTAGAAGCAGGTGACCCATTTAATATCAATGTTGATACTGATAAAAAGGTAGGACCAAAGGCAAAAAGCAACTACAAATCAAATACAGGTTCTAACTACAGTCAACTTAGAGATGAATATGCACAAAAAAGAATGAATGGTCTTATCGGTGGACCAGTTACTGAATCTTTATCAGGAAATAACAATACCGAAAAAATATGGAAATATTTTAAAAGTCAAGGCTTTTCTGATGCGGGCGTATCAGGTATTATGGCGAACCTTTACCACGAATCTGGCCTAGAATCATCTAGACGACAATATGGCGGGGGACCAGGTAGAGGACTTGCCCAATGGGAAGGCCCTAGGTTTACAGCCTTGCAAGAATTTGCTAGAGGAAGAAGTAAATCATGGACTGACTTACCAACCCAGCTTGATTTTCTCATGCACGAAATGAAAACCAATCATAATGCAAGTTTCTTAGATTATTTTAGGAAAACCAATAGCGCAAGCGGGGCGGCGGCTAAGTTTGAAAATGAATTTGAAAGGCCGGCAGTAAATCACAACGCACAAAGAGGTTCTACAGCGGAACAATTCTTTAATGACTATAGGTATAAGTTTGCAAGTGCCGCAAAGGATAAAGGCAAGGCAAACATAAGCTCTTATGCCATAGGAAATGATAGGATAGCTGAAAACCAATTAGCTTTTCTACACAAAGATGAAGCGGTTTTAAACAAATTTGAAGCCAAGGCCTATAGGGAAAGTCAAGATATAAGCCAGGCAAGTGGCGGAACAATCAATGTAAACCTAAATGTAACAGGCGGATCAGATGAAGAATTACTTGAAAAGTGTAAAAAAATGTTGATGTTGGCAATTAATCAGCTTAATAACAAGGGACAAAATATTCAAGTCAACCAAGCTTATCAAAGAGTGCCGGGGTGATTAAATGTATATAGATGTTAATAATCCATATTGTAAAATTCAATTTGCAACCGAAAAAGGCGACTTAGAGATTTTTCAATCGACTAAAGCTAAAAAGAGTGATAACCTAGACTTTGATGTTTTAAACCTAGAAACCACGAGGGATATAGGCGCAGATGACTGCGCCACATTTTCTATATCTTTAGCCTATAGGCAAGAATGGTACGACTCTATACACTCTTGCGACCTAGTTATAATTGAGTTAGGAAGAGGCAAAGATAAGGGAACGGCCCTTTATGGTATGGTTGATAACACTTATAAGTCAATGGCCTATGTAGACCTAGAACCTAAAAGAGTAATAAACATAACGGGTAGGGGATTTAACAAGGCCTTTATGCAGTTTGATGTAGGGGCAGTCCAAGAAATAAACGGAGGCTTTAACCAGGTGGGATTTTTCAAGGGTCAAGACTTAGTCTATGGTCCACATTCGCCTTCACAGCTAATAAAAACAGCGATTGATTATTATATAGACAAGGGTATAGACTTAAAATTTGCTAATGGCAAAAGCTTTAAAGACTATTTTAATGCTATATATCTAGATAATTCAAGGCAAAGAGAAGAATCCATAGGCAACCCATATAACTCGTTTGAATTTCAAGGTTCTTTATGGTCTTACTTAAAGGAATTAAGGAACGCCCCTTTTAATGAATTGTTTTGGGAAATTGTAGACAATAAACCTACACTAATATCAAGACCTACACCCTTTAATCCTAAAGACTGGACTAATCTACCACTAATAAAAGTAGACGAAAGAGAAATAATTGATGAACAGTTAGGCAGGTCTGACCTAGAAACCTACACCTTGTATGCAGTTAAGGGAGAAAGCCTTATAACTGACTTTGACCAATTTTTTGGTGCTCCTATATGGCATGAGCCATATTATAAAAGATATGGACTTAGAAGACTACAAGTAACTAGCAAGTACAAGTCAGGACCAAATATGGGAGCTACAGGCGAAAGTAATTTTGGTGGAAATTGGAAGGTTGCAGGCCACAATAAAAATGAATACGAAATCGAAAAAGAAAAGCTAAAAAAGTTTTTCAACGAATATGACGAAGCAAAAATAGAAAGCCAAGATAAGATTGCCAAGCTATTGACCTATGATAAAATCAGAGAACTTACAGGTTATGAAGGGGTAGATGTTGAAGAAATCAACGGAGTAGAAAGAGAAAAAGCGGCAGCAATTTTAAAAGAACAAGCAAAAGCAGAAATTGAAGCGGCTAACTCACAAGATACGTCTGGTGTATCTCAAAAAACAATCGACCTTTTCAACTGGAATATAAAAAATAACCAAATGGAAAATGGTAACTTAATTCTAAAAGGTGATACAAGATACCAGGTAGGGGCTAGACTTTACATTGAATCAAGCGATATGGAATACTACATTGAAAATGTAAATCATAGCTTTGTATATGCTGAAGGTTGGCAAACTACCCTACAACTAACTAGAGGCCTTAAATATGGTACAAGGTTTACTAAACCTTGGAATCAATGGAAAATGATAGAAATCCAAGACCTAATGGACTTATCAGGCCTTGATTATTCAAATATACCAGCTGATTATATGCAAACAGACGGAGGAAGTTTTGTACCTATACAATATTCTGATCCAACAGGCTTTAGAAGTAAGATAGGGGCAATCGCAAGAAGTCACGCAGGAGAAACATATGATATGGGCAATTTAAGAATGAATGAAGGTTATTCTGATTGCTCTAGCTTTGTTTACAAGGTAACCATGGAGGCACAGGGCAGACAATGGCGCGGAACATGGGCCCCAGCAACCTACACTATGATAGCAGACGGTGAAAGGCTTAAATTGTGGTACAAGATACCCTTAAGTCAAGTGCAACCTTGGGATATACTCTTAAGAGACGGACACACCGAATTTTTAGGTGATGACGGCAGAACTTATGGAGCACATACCTATGGAGTACCTTCAGGACCTAGCAAGTGGAAATATGACCCTTCAAGATGGACTGTAGGACTTAGGATATATGGACTTTAGGAGGTAACTATGAGACTACAAGCAGGATTAGGTGATGTAGAATATGAAAAAAGAAATGATATAGATAATTCTGGAAAACTTGTAATAGGAACTGTATCTAGAGTCTATGATAAGAATGGCACAGCTGATATACTCTTACAATCAGGTAGTTTTATGGGAGACAACCAAACTACAGATGGAGTCATAAACGCCCCAGTCCAAATAGAAGGCTATTCAGGCTATGATGAAACTACAGGAAACTTTTACGGCAACTATACCCCTTTGCAAGTCGGGCAAAGAGTTGTCTTAGGCTTTATAGGGTCTGGAAAGTATAAACCAATAATCTTAGGATCATTGCCAACATGGGATAAAAATGAAACTAACGTAAACCCTAGGAAAGATGCTTATGGGGAATCTTTACTTGCAAGAGGGGAAAAAATATCAGTAAATAAAGATCAATCTTATGAGTATAGAAACGCCAACGGAGAATTTGAAAGTGTAGAAAGCAACGGAGCTTTTACAGTCGGCAAAATCCACAAAATGAGCGACCACAGAGAAGACGGCTTTAATTTTGAAGACCTAACGCTAAAAAATAAAAACACCAATAAAACCATAAGACATGACCTAGGTACTAGCCTTATAGTACCTTTTAACTATTTAAGAGTGACTAAAAACACTATGGTAGATACTTTAAAAAGTATATACAACAGGTTTTATCATGACGCAGGACTAGGCATAACAAGGTTTAGCAAGGATAAGGAAGACTTTTTATTTACTATAGGTATAGACGAGAAAGATAACTTTGAGATAAGAACCCAGCCTAAAAGCTTTAAAAGAGTTAGAAGAGATAACGAGCCTAGGGAGTATGTAAGAAGAACCTTAAGAAAATCCGAAGAAAAAGTAATGAGGAATCATTATGCTAAAAATCCACGCCCTAACATGGAAGTGCCAGAAATAGTCGACCTTGCTTCTTTTAAGGTTGAAAAGGACGGCACTATAAGTATTTTTAGGCAGACGGAAAAAGGGCTAACAAAAATAGAACTTACTGATAAGGGCTTAAGGATTAATTCGTCAGAAGACATAGAAATCAAAACTGAACAAAAAATCAGTATAGACTCTAATAATGACATAAAAGTTAAGACTGAAGGGAATATAGGGCTAGACTCAAAGAAAGCTATAAGAATAAATGCAGATGACAATATAAGGCTTAATGCACCGACTGTATCTATAACTGATAGAGAATTATACGATAAGACCTATCTTAACCAAATAAAGGAAGTCGACACAGAGGGTATGAGATATAAAGACCCTGGAGAAACAGGAACGGAAAATAGGGATAACTATGAATGGTAATGCTTATGATGGTAACAATAAATTAAAAAGAATGGAAATGGTCTATAAAGGCCTATCATACGTCTTTGACCTAAACCCAGAAACCTATGATTTTAAGATACCTAATAGGGTAAACGTCCACTACACAAAAGGCGGTGCCATTGTAGACTTGTTTGGATCAGGACTTAAAGAACTAAATATCACAGGGACTACAGGTTTTAGAGGGAATAGCAAAGATAACCAACATGGATATAAAAAGTTTTTGGAATTAAAAAAACTAACACTTGGAGTTATGGACGATATAAGCGACGGTAGGGAAGTTAAGGATTTTTTAAACTTCTACAACCACACAGATGGTGAAGCTTATGTAACAGTACCTATAAGGCTTAACATATCAAGAAATATAAATCAGCCCTTAATCTATAAGTATGATATACAATTATATGTTTTAAGAAGGGTAGGAGACCCAGTAACAAGTTCTAGTCTTCAAGTTGTGGGAAATCCACTAGGAAGCCCTAACACAGTATCAAATACGGTATCAGATAGGACGGTAGTAGAAAAAGAAGAAAATATACCTACTAACTTTTCAGATGTAAATATCCAAGAAGCAAGTAAGGAAAATAATCAAGAAAGCAAAAAAGTAGTAATACAGGTAAGCAAAAAAAGACGTAAAAAGACGTCAAGTGCACCTACAATCCAAACGGGACGAACCATGAATACTAGGTCTTAGTAGGAGGATATATGGAACAATTAATAAAAAATCTATCACCACTTATAGGTTGCAAGATTGACTCCTTAAGATGGTGCCCATATACGGCTTATCAAGTATGCAAAGACTTAAGGCTAGCTTCTTTGGTATGCTTAGACCTTGATAATGATGTAGTACACAAGGGACCAGTCAGATATGAATTTAAGAATAGGGTAAGCGTAGGGACTTACGAAATCCACGGAAAAGTTTTGAATTTGGATAAAGACATAATGGATAGCTCTTATATAATCCAATCACAAAACTATGTAGGAATACCAGAAAACCTAAAAAATATGACTAGCCTGAATGATGCACTTTTTTATTATGCAACAAACAATATAAAAAACGATAGCTCTATTATAGACGTCTTAGACGACCTAGGATTCATAAAACAATCTTACTTATATAAATATATACTCTTTATACTTTTAGACTCTTACAGCTTAAGATACAGCCTATATAACCACTATATACTAGGTGATGATTTGGATTTTGCAGAAATAAGAGATGAAAGATTAAAAAGACTAATAGACAATATAGACTATGTAAAATTAAAACTTGAAGAAATGAACGCAGATAAAACAGTAGATTTGAACCACCACTTAAGTACACTTTTATACAACGTATGCTTAATTAGAAAAGAACTCAAAGATGAGTTTGTAGAAATCGAGGAAATATGAAAGGCTTAGTAACACATAGGGTAGAAATAGGGGACTCTTTACAAAGGATAGCTAGGCAATACGACCTTGATAATTGGCAAGAGATAGCCGAAATAAACCGACTAGAACCACCTTATATCAACTCTATCTTTGAAGATGATACTTACAAGGATAATGACAGGGTAGCCGAAGTAGGAGACTTAATCCTAATACCAACCCCACAGGCTTATACTATAGCAGATAATAAGGACAAGAAAGAAATAGAGGCAACAGCCTATGGAAAAGACCTAGACTTATACCACAGAAAAACAGTCGACCATGAAATAAAAGGGCACTTAGAAATCAACCAAGCAGACGTTGATACGGTAACAGGTCTTGAAAACCTAGGTCAGCAATTACAGTCAAGGTTATCAGTCACAAAAGGTAGCCTTTTTATGCACCCTGAATTTGGATCAGAACTATACAAATACTATGGCAAAAATTATAGTCAGGAAAATGTAAATAAAATAATGTTTGAAATCGAATCATGTATAAGGTCTGATTTTAGAGTTAAGGATATAAAAGAAATTGACGTAAAAGTGGTAGAAGGTCAGGTAATCTTTAATGCAGAAGTAATCCCTATAGAACCAGGCAAGCCCTTTAGTTTTAAATATATAATATAGGAGGTGATAAGATGGCCTTTAGAGTAAAAAACGCCACAGGCATACTAGAAAGCCTCATAAATTGGGTATCAGCAAGAACTGATAAACTAACAGATTTTAACGTAGGATCAGCAACAAGAACTCTTTTAGAGTCGGTAGCACTACAAGGTGAAGAATTTTATTATGACTTAAAGAAAGGCATTGAGCACGCTATAACTAATAGTTGTTACAATGCTTTTTCTTTTTATAGAAAACCAGCAACAAAAGCCACAGGCTATGTAACAATCTTTTATAGTGAACCTATAAGTCAAGAAATCCTCATACCAAAGGGAAGTATTTTCCACACAGGCAACAAAAGGGCAAAAAAAGAATATTACAAAACTATAGAAAATATCAAGGTAAAAGAGGGGTCTCAATCAGTTATCTTAAAAATTGAAGCAGTAGAACCAGGCAAAAGAGGAAATGCTCTAGCCGGGGAAATATGCAAAATGGAGTTGGGAAGCCCTAATATAGAGATTATAGCCAATACAAATGACATAACAAATGGCACAAACGAAGAAAGCGAAGCCAGCAGGTCTCAAAGGTTTAGAGAGTATGTGCATACTTTACAAAGAGGAACGGCTGAAGCAATCGCCTATGGAGCTAAACAAGTACCAGGGGTAAGCGGAATCTATATCGATGATACCTATATAGGTTTTGTAAGAGTTTACGTCCACGATGAAAATGGAGACTTAAGTGAAGAATTAAAAATAGACGTCTTAAAAGGGATAGATAAGTATAGGGCAGGCGGTATTGAAGTAGAGGTAAGACCAGCGGTTAAGATAAAGGTTGATATTGACAACTTAAAAATAATGTATAAAGAGGGAGTCAACAAAAAACTTTATGACTCAATGATCGAGGTAGCTATAAGAAATTATATGCAAAATATGAAAGTATCAGAAAGCCTCAAATACTCTACTTTGCTAGCCTATGTATGTAACCTATATAAAGAGGCTATAGCCTTTATAGACATAGAAAACCTAAAAGATATAAATATAGCAGCAAATGAAATTATAAGACCAGGATCCATAGCGGTAAATACAAGCACAATAAATAGCAAGGATTAAAGATGAAACTATTAAATTCAATTTATTACAAATCCTTAATTGCTCTTTATAAGCTTAATGTTGATAAAGATGGCAGGGCAAAAAGCATAATCATAGATGCTATATTCCAAGGCCTAGTATTACAAAAAGATGGTTTAAATTTAGCCCTACTTGAAATGGCAATAGATACGGCAACCGAAGATTGGCTTGATTATTGGGGTAATGTTTTTGGAGTCCTAAGAGACTTTGAAGAAAAAGATGATGATTATAGGAAAAGAATTGTCGAGGAAATCCTAGCCCCTAAGTCAACCAACCGAGCCTTAACAAATGCCGCAACAAGATATATTAAGAAAAATAATCCTGAAGCTGATATAAAAGATGGCGATATAAGGATTTTCGAGCCGTGGACTAGGCTTATAAAGTGCGACTCTAGAGGTTACATTGATGGCCCAGGCAGGCTTGTATCATACGAATATTGGAACTATGGAGTAGTTGATATATCAATATCAGATTCTTCTTTGATAAGCAAGGGGCTTATAGAATACCTTAAAAAAATAAAAGCAGGTGGCGTGCAAATAACTTTTTCTGTATCGCCAGCATGGGATATTGTAGAAGACCCAAACAAAGAAGATGACAAATACAATATACTTAAGAGAATCCATAGGTACACATACATTTATCCTATAGAACCAGGACAAGCCTTTAAGTCTATGATTGACGGTGCAAGTAGTAAGGTTAATGACTCTAGTTTTGGCAGTTTGATAGACCAAAGAGACTTACTAGATGGAAATATCAAAGTATTTTGGAGTGGACCAGTTTTGGAAAGGTCTATTATGGCAACAGGCCCTATAAGAAACCATTTAGGATCACCTATAATAAGCCTACTATCCTATGAAAATATAGGCAGGACCTATCTAAAGAAAACTAAAGACTTGACCATAGAAGAAGCTATCCAACTTGAAAAGGATAGCTTTTTTGCTGAAAGGCTTGATGAAGGTTATCTAACAGAAAACCTAGCACCTATAGAGCAAAAAACAAGCCTTATATCTAAAGATAGGGGCTTATACGTTAGTTTTTATCAAGACAAAGACGGTTTTAATTTTGACCAGGATAACATACTAGACTATGCCAGCCTAGAAGAAATAGCTAGCTTTGATACGGCAGGAAACTTAAGTCTAGATGATTTTGCCCTTATATTTAATGAGGCTAAAATTTTAGATCCTAGGACTTCTAAGTCAATCAAGATTGCTATAAAAGAGCATATGGAAGATAAAAAACAAAAACAAGAAGAAATTTTAATAAAAAACATTAAGTAGGAGGTAAGAATGGCTGTTGAATCAGTATATAAAAATGTTTATGAAAGAAAGCCTATCATCACAAATGCAGCACATTGTGCTAGAGCCTTAGCCTTTGTAGAAAGTGGACCAATTTATTTTGGTCTAGGCAAATCTAGTCCATGGTCTGAAAATGAAAATGATAGTGACTTTATACCACCAGAGCCAAACCCTAACGCTGAAAACTTAGAAGAACTAATAGGGCTTAAAAAGGCTGAGAGAGTCGCCCTGGTAAAGCCAGATGAAAATGGAGAAATAGAGTATGCGGGCATGAATTTTAAGACCATCACCAGAGAAGAAGCCTTTAAGGAAAAAGCTAGATGGGTACTCTTAGAAACGGTTATAGCCTTTGACGAATTACCACCTTTATCCTATAGGCAAATCGGGATTTTCTCACACGTTAAAGTTAAAAAAGGGGTAGGAGAGAAAAGTGCCCTATTAGCTGAAGACATAGAAGATGTTGGCATACTAGAAGTTTTAAACAATAGAAAAGTAGTTACAAGACAGGCTGACACTAAAGATAGCTACTTTATGATTATAGAGTGCTAGGAGGTAAAAATGGCAAGAATTGACCAATCAAAAGCACCTTATTACTCTAGGATAATAGATGAGGATTATAATGGTCTACTATATAGACCAGGAATGATGCTTCAAGCGGCAGAGTTAAACGAGGTCCAGCTTATACAAAAAAACCAACTAAAAAAGCTTGCTGATACTCTCTTAAAAGACGGTGATATAAAAAGCGGTGCACAAATCATCATAAGAGATAATAAAAAAAGTGTCCTAGTTACCAGTGGTGAAATCTATTACGAAGGCCTAATCAGAAACTTCAAAGAACAAGAAATCGAGGTGAAGGGAATAGGTACAGAAAGAATAGGGGTAAAGATTGAAGAATCAATAGTCACCGCAAATGATGATAAGAAACTATTATCACCTTCAGCAGGTTTTGAAAACTTTGGTAGACCAGGAGCTGACAGGTTTAAACAAACCTTAAAACTAGCAGTCAATGATGATGAAGCTACCACAATTTATCTTTTAAATGATGGCAACTTAGTAAACACAAGCACTAAAGAAGACACAAGCTTTATAGATAAACTTAATAACACCCTAGCCAGAAGAACTTATGATGAATCGGGCCACTATAAGGTTTATGGTATGGAGTTGTCACAGAAAAGCCAATATGATGAAGACCGCCTATACCTATCCTTAAGCCAAGGTAAGGCTTATGTTTTAGGTTATGAGATAGAAAAGACCTATGCTACAACAATCCCAGTAGAAAGGTCTACAGCGATTAGAGAGGTTATAGCAGAGCCTAAAGTGTTTGAGAAATCAAACAATATTTATCCACTAAACAACAACCCAGTAGACAAGATTAAAAAGCTTATAGCCCTAATATCAGTTACAACCGACCTAACAAGGCAAGGTGCGGTAAACGGATCAGACCCAATACCAGGACAATACAACCCAGTTGTAGATATACAAAAAATAACTGAAAAATCTTCAGGAACTGAATATAAAAAGAATACAGATTTTAGGCTTGAAGCAAACACAGTTAGGTGGATTGCAGGAGGCAAGCAACCAGAATTAGGTGCAACCTACACAATCACCTTTACCTATAATAAACAAATGGTACAAGGAACAGATTATAAGCTATCAAGTGACAACGAAGTCTCATATATAGAGTTATTAAGCGGTGGAGATAAGCCGGTAGATAATTCGCAAATGCAAATTGACTATGAATTTTTCCTAGCTTATATGGCCTCAATCACCATGGATAAAAACGGATTAGTAAGGGTGGTAAAAGGCCAAGCAAACACAGTAGACAAGGTATATGAGCCAGATATAAACGACCAAGAAGTTTTGTTAATGGGAAATATCATAGTAAGGCCAAAAAATGACGTTTTAATTATCAAAAACGCTTTAAACACCAGGACATCTATGGCGACTATAATCAGGCTAGCACAAAGATTGTCGGACATGGAGATAAACCAAGCTATAACAGACCTTGACAAAGAGGCTATGGAAGGTGAAGAACCAACCCTACTTAAGGGAATTTTCACAGATGGATTTTTAGGCTTTTCAAAATCGGACATAAACCACAAAGAGTATGACGCATCTATAGATCCTATAAACCAAGTCCTAACTATAGGCCATGACGAGACAGTAAGCAAGCTAACAGTCGATAAAGACCAAACAAGCAAGGCTAGAATTTATGAAAGAATAGCAACGGCAGAATCTACTATAATCAAGTCAGATGACCAGCCTTATGCAACAAAATTACAAAGAATTAATCCTTATACATCTTTCCCGGAAGAACCTAAGATTAATATTAGTCCTAAAGTTGATAATTGGATAGATGAAGAAAACATAATCCTAGAAAGGGACGGAGGGACAGTAGTAAGGCATGAGTCCCTGGGAACAAATGTAGACAGAAGGATTGTTTTAAGAAAGTCGGAAGAAAGAGAATCTAGCTCTAGCAAAGAAGTAAGTAGGAGTACAAAAGATGAAATAACTACCAACACCCAAACCTACTTAAGCGCTATTGAATATATGAGGCCTATTGATATAAAGGTCGAGGCGGAAAACTTTAGCCCAAATCAAGACGGAATAGTAATTCTTTTTAACGATATGAAGGTTGAAGTTAAGCCAGAAAGTCAAACATATAAGGGAAAAGATAAGTATTCTCTAAAAGCTGATAGTAAGGGACTTGTAAAGGCAAGCTTTACTATACCAAAAAACACTAGGTGTGGATCAGTAAACATAGAAATCTATGCTGAAGACTTGCCAAATCTTAGAGGTATGGACACATTCACCGCTAATGGCAGATTGAGAAAGAGTGTAACAACAAACACCCACACCAAGGTAACTACAGTATATACTCAAACACACATAGTTAGGTATGTAGACCCAGTAGCACAAAGTTTTAGCCTAGAAAAAGACCATATGCTTGATAGCGTTGGGATTTTCTTTGGAGCAATAGAAAAAACAAAAAATGTTATAGTCCAAGTTAGAGAGTGTACAAATGGTTATCCAAATAATGTAGTTCTAGCCGAAACCATAATACCAACCGAAGATATAAATATCAGTCAAGATGGATCAGTAGAAACAAAGGTAATATTTAAAAACCCAGTTTACTGTAAGAAAGACACAACCTATGCTTTTACAGTCCTAACCACATCTAATAAGTCAGCTATTTTCGCACAAGAACTAGGAGAAAAAGACCTACTAACAAAAGAAATAGTTGCTAAAAATCCTTATGTACCAGGCTTAATGTTTTCATCTTCAAACGCCTTATCATGGACGGCCCACAACACCGAAAACCTAAAATTCAACTTATATGTAAATGAGTACGAGAAGACCTCATACGTTTACTTTAATAAGTTTATTAATATAGATTTTGATGGTTTTAATCTACTAGCTGACACCTCTGTACCAGTAGACACAAACCTAACATGGGAATATTCACCAGATGAAGGCAAAACATGGCTTCCATTGGCACCAGAACAAGTAAATCTACTTGATAATAGTCTTGACAGCTTAAGTGTTAGAGCAACCATAGAAACTAAGGGAAATGTAAGCCCGGCTATAGCCCTTGATTCACTCTTGATAGCAGGATTAAAGAATAAAAACAAGTCAAATTATGTATCAAGAAACGTTACTCTAGACCAAGACTATACAGATATAAAGGTGATAGCTGATGTATATTCACCAAGTGGAACAGGGGTAACATTCTACTACTCAACAGATGTAGATGGTAAAGAGTGGAAACCACTAAGTCAATCAGGCGAAGCCAAGGTAAAAGTAGTTGGAGGCTTTACCGAGTACGCCTATACAGCAACAGTAAGCAAGGCTAAAAACTTTAGGGTCAAGATAGCTATGACTACTAATAAGACAACAGTCCTACCTATGGTAAGAGGCCTTAAGTGCATAATGAAATAGGAGGTCAACATGGCAAAATACAGAGTAGACAGGGAAACAGGAGCCTTAATCTTTGCAGAAAGTGAAAACACAAAAATTGATCGACTAGAAAGTGACTTGAAGAAAGAGAAGAATCTAAGGAAACAACAGGAAAAAATCAATGCTGACTTGCTTGAAAGGGTTGAAAAACTTGAAAAGGCAGGCCAGAAATGAAGATAGATAGACAAAAAAGCTTTAATGACTTTGTAGAAACTGTAGAACAGGGGCTTGTAGAAGTTGAAAAGCTTATAAACGCCAACAACGAAAACAAGCAAAGTCTAGAATATATAAGCCAGGTTATAGTACCAAGGTTATCTCAAAGGCCAGCAGTTTTTTCTGATGTAAAATCCATGCAAGAATGTACCGCCCTCAATGAGGGCGATTATTGTATGCTTTTTACAAGACCTGAAGATAGCCCTAATATATTTATAAAAGTCTATCAGGTAAAGGATATAAACTTTAGGGAAGACAGGAAGATTGCTTTATTTGATAAAAACCTTGCAGCCTTCGAGGTCAAGCAAAGTGAATCAGATATTGAGGTTGTAGACGACCTAGTAAGCGGCGGCACTTTTAAGGCTTTGTCGGCCGAACAAGGCAAGGTGCTTTTAGAAAAGATAAATAAATTTATAGAAGAGACCAAGGCAAGCCTAGAATCTCAAAACAAGCTTACCAACGAAAAAATCACCAATTTAGAAAATGATGTAAGTCAAGAATTTTCTAGACAAAATCAGAATATAAGCAATCAATTTGATGAACAAAACAGAAACATTAAAACAGAATTTACAAATATAAATAAAAACCTATCTAATGTAGGTGGTAGACTCAAAGTCTTAGAAGAAGCGGTTTACAACGATATTACAGGCAACCCATTCTTGATTAGCTTTAAAGACGTTGAAGGAATAGTTTTAACTAACGGTATTTTCAATGAAAATAAAGCTATGCTGGAGTGCTAGGCTATGACATATGCTGACAACTTTAAAAATATTTCTTGCCTAGTAGGTCACCTTTTTAAAGAACTTTACCCACCTTGCGAGGATTGCAGCGACGAAAGAGATTGCCTAGTTTTAACAGGTCTAGGCCATGACGGAAAAGATATAAGACTTGTTATAAAAGACGAGGGAATTTTTGAAGTCTACGGATCAGAAAAGACTTTAGAAGAGGTAGATAAGATAAGGACTTGTAGGTGCTTTAATGGCAGGAAATAACAATGAGTTTTTGCTCTTGGTAAAGGCTAAAAACCTTGCCAAGTACACAATCAATATTACAGACAACCCTAAAAAATTTCCGAAAAAGTATAGGTTTACTTTCGTTAATCGCATGCAAGATATGGTTCTAGATATTTACGAGTTAATCAATACGGCAAATGAATTAAACACCAATGACAAGCAAACCCTAACAGAGAGGTTAAGGTTGCAAAATCAAGCTATAACAAAGTGCAAAACTATGCTGTTTTTAATCGACCTATGCCTAGAAAATGAATCTATAGGGATTGATTGTAGGCAGGCAGAAGTGTGGTCTAGGCACGTGGCAAATGTCAAGAATATGGCCATAAATTGGCACACAAGAGACAGAAAGAAAATGAAATAAAATCATTGGGAATAACTTGTAACCTCCAACTCGAACAGGGTCCGTTACGTCAACTCGGACGGTACTCTGGACTGGAACAACGCTTACAATGGCAACAACGGCCTCCGTCCGCTTTGATAGAACAGCTAGACTTAGTAGATATTTATCGAAAACAATGCCCTATCACAATCAAAGGAAGTTATTTCCCTTCTTTTTAAAGAAAAATACAGGAATATTGATACCCTTATCTATAGCAAAGATAAGGGTTAGACACAATATGATTAATATGGAATATGAAAAAATCACAGAATTTGAAAACCTATTGAAAGCCTTTAACAAGGCAAAATTAGGGAACAGAAATAAAGAAAGTGTAGCAAAATTTGAAAATAATTTAATGGAATCAATCCTATATTTACAACATTTATTAAAGACTGGTAAATACAAAATGTCAGGATATTATGAATTTTATGTATATGAACCTAAACAAAGGCTGGTAAAATCATGTCACTTTAAAGACAAGGTAGTGCAGCAAGCCTTATGTGAAGAAATAGTAAAACCTAAAATAAGCAAAATCCTTATAAAAGATAACTACGCATCACAACCAGGCAAAGGGACTCATTTTGGTCTTGATAGGTTATCAGGCTTTATGAGGTCTTATTACTTTTCTAGGAAAAACAAGCTGATTCTTAAATTTAAAGAAGGCGGCAAATACCCTAGCAAGGAAGCCCTTAAGTGGTGTACTGAAGGATATGTGCTTAAGTGTGATATAAGAAAGTTTTTCTACAATATAAGGCATGATGTTATTAAAAGTATGATTGCTAGAAACTTTGAAGATGAGAGGGTAAGGAAATTAATCTACCACATAATAGATTCGTGCCCTGACCCTGGAATACCCATAGGCAATCAGCTATCACAATGGCTAGCTGTTTTATATCTAAATGATATGGATCATATGATAAAAAGTAAATTAGGAATTAAATATTATGGCCGATATATGGACGATTTTTATTTAATTCACCAAGACAAGTCTTATCTAAAATACTGTCTTAAAGTTATTAAAAATTATCTAAAAGGAGTTGGACTGGAACTTAATCAGAAAACGCAAATATTTCCCTTGAGGCATGGGATAGATTTTCTAGGCTTTCATACCTATTTGACTGATAGCGGAAAAGTTATCAGAAAGCTTAGAAGAAATAGCAAAAACAAGATGAAAAAGAAAATTAGAAAATATAAGAAAATGCTAGACAAGGGACTTATTACGGAAAAAGAAATCAAATTATCTTTAAAGGCCTGGAAGGCTCACGCCTCCCACGGCAATTGCTACAACTTAATAAAAAATATGGAAGAGTATTACAAGGAAGTTTTTAAGAAAGGAGAAAATAAATGTTTAAAAGACTAGGAGAATTACCTGTTGGTGCTCTAGTAAAAGACCCAGAAACAACCTATTATGGCAAACCCATAGTGTGGAAAATTGCTGACAAAAACCATAGTGGTTATCCTGCAAATTCAGTCACCCTAATAACTGACAAACTTATAGGCGCAAAAACATTCGACGGAAAAGAACTGAAAAACAGCGATAGCAGTCGCCGAGATTACGGCAATAACTATTATAAATATTCTAATATTTTACAATGGCTTAATAGTGATGCTAAAGACTGGTATAAGCCTATGCACAATGCTGATGCACCACCTTCTAGTGGAAATATTGGTAGTGGATCACCTTATGATAAAGAAGCTGGATTTTTAACAAACTTTTCAGCTGGATTCAAAAGAGAGGCAATGCCAACAAGCCTTAAAACAGTAAGGCACAGCCTAGATGGGGGCGGAAGTGAAAGTGTAGAAAGTAAATTTTTCTTAGCTTCTACAACCGAAGTAGGCCTAGCTAACGAAAATGGCATAGCCGAAGGAAGCAAACTAGCAGTTTTTACAGATGATAGTAGTAGAAAAGCTATACTAACAGATGAAGCTGTTAAAAACTCTAGCTATCCTGATTCTGGATTCAAGGGTGGTAATTACTGGCGTTGGTGGCTTAGAACCCCTTATGCCTCCTACTCGGGCGGGGTCCGTTGCGTCAGCTCGGGCGGTGCTCTGGACTGGGGCGGCGCTTGCTATGGCGTCGGCCTCCGTCCGCTTTGTAATCTGAAATCTGGAATCTTGGTATCCGAAAACAAAGACTCTGACGGCGCATACGTCATAACTTGGAACAGAGTGCCAATCATAGAATCTACAAACAAAGATAATATGGGGCAACAAGACAAGGAATTTAGCTTTGATTATAAAGTGATCGAGGAAGACGAAGGACAAACACTAAGAGTTGAAGAATATATCAATGATATAAAATCAAAAGACTTTAGTGCTACATCAGGTTCTACTTATACTTATAAGCTAGAAAGACCAGCCTATCAAAAATTACCAAACGGCAACCACAAAGTAAAAATTGTTGCAATAGATAGTGAAGGGGGTGTTACAGAAAAAGTATTTAATTTTAGCAAGAACGAAACAAAGATACTCTTTGAACTTGAAAAACCACTAGAAGCTGATGGCATGGTGACAAAAGCACTAATAACCATGGTGGGATCTATACCTGAAAAGGCAATCCTTAAGGTAGAGGCCTGCAACAATGGTCATGATAAAAACCCAACCTGGGAAGATGTCACCACAAAAGTTATTAAAGAAAGAAAAATATTCTTTGCCAACAAGAAAAAAACAGCTGCTAAGTGGGGAGTCAACGTAAGAGTAAGTGTAGACAGAAACGGAGAGAAAGGACAATGTCAAATTTTATCAATAGGGGGAAACTTCGAATAATGGCTATATTTCACAAGGTAGATTCTATATTAGGGATCAACAAGAAAAAAGAAGCTGAAAAAATGCGTTTTATGGCTATGGGAAAGCAAATCTCAAAACTAACAGTAGAAGTAGCCGAAAAAGATAAGGTCATAGAAACACTAGGTAAGCAGTTTACAATGAACATGATTAGAACAGCAAAAATGGAAAAAGAAATAGCCGAACTTAAAGGAGGTAAATAATGGATTTTTTACAAATGGCATGGGAATATGAATGGATCACACTAGATGAACTTAAATTTTTAGTAATTACTAAAAAGCAACCATGGGGACAAATCACACCTGAAGAATTTAAGATAATTACTGGTCAAGAATATACCGAATAAGGGAGACTAGCCCATGGCAAAGATTAAAAAGCTTGAAAAACAAAGCCCCTTATTAAGCATAATAGATACGATCAACACCCTTGTAGATAGGGTAAATGATCTAGAACCTGTAATTGATAGCTTAAGAGCTTTAGAAGACCCACTTAATGAGTCGCTAAGTCCCGATAAGGTCCATCAAAAAACAATAGAAATTAAGACAAGCGGCCTATACGAAATATCCATAGAAAGGGGATTTTTGCAAGTCTATACCTCTTATCTAGATGGAGACAGAAAGTTAAGATACCAACTAAATAAAGAACATAAAAGTCAGGAAATAGCCCTCTGTAACGGAGATAGGCTATTCTTTTTAGTTGAAGGAATGGAGCTTGAAAACAAAATCAACATAAGACTAAAAGAGAATATGGTTGATTGCTTTAGGCGACTTGCAGATGCAGTCAACAAAGAAAATTCTATTAATCAATAGGATATACAAAGGGGGTGATTGCAATTAATCTTAAAATTTGCAGGAAGTAGCAGTAAGAAAGGAGTAAATAAATTGTGAGTTTTGATGAAAAAATTATAGGGATTGTTGCTGACCAAGGGGTGGCCATTGCTGTATCGGTTCTGCTTATAGTCTTGATTTTTACTTTTGGTAAGTCAGCTTTGAAACAGTACGAGGAGCAAAAAAAGCTTGATAGAGAGAACTTGAAAGCCGAAAAAGAAGTCGAGAGACAAGAAAGGAAAGAGGACAGGGAGGCTCAAAGAGAGCAAACCAAGAGCCTTATAGACCTCCATAGTCAGACCAATGAAGCGATAACCAAGTTTACGGAAGCTTTGAAGTATAGCGATTCTTTGCTGGATAAGCATAACTCATGTGCTGACAAGAATTTTGGAGAGCTTAAAGATGGAGTGCAAGATATTATCGGTAGGCTTGACATAGTGCAAGATACGACTAAGGAGCTTGCGACTAAGGCTATGCTGGAGGAGGTAAAACAGGAGATTTTAAAGATTAAGAGGGGCTAGGTTTAGCCCCTCTTTATATGCATAAGGTTTTGTATTATATGCACAAGTATATGCACAAGACCTTATATAAGTGTTGAAATTACAAGTATTTGATATGCACAAGCATATGCACAAGGAGGTATATATGGGAAATATTGAAAAGATGATGAAGTATGCGGAGAGTCGCTGGCATAAGCCAAGGTATGTTATGGGTGGTGGTAGGATTGGAAAAGAGGCATCCTACGATTCTGATACCGAGGATTGCTCTAGCTTTACCTTTAAGTGTGGCAAGGTCGGAGGATTTATTCCTGAGTCTATGTATAATGGCAGCACTGAAGACCTTTTTAAGCTAGCCCGTCAAGGAAAATATCTAAAAGAGATACCTTATAGCGAGGTAAGACGTGGAGATATTTTTGTTAAGGGTCGTGAAGGTGGGTCTGGTGGCGCTTATGGCCATACTGGACTCTTTACCCGTAAAGGGGAGATAATCCATTGTAATTATGGCAATGGCACGGTTACCACTAATAATGAGAACGAAGGATATTGGTACTATTTAGATAGTAAAAAAGTACCTGTAAGGTTTTTTAGATGGGTCGGAGCAGTCGAGGATAAACCAAAGACAAAGAAATCTATATCCGACATTGCCAAGGAAGTGATTGCTGGTAAGTGGGGTGTTGGTGCTGATAGGCAGGCTAGACTCCAAAGGGCAGGATATTCTTATAAAGACGTACAAGATGAAGTAAATAGGCAGCTAAGAGAAAAACCTGTTTACTACACCGTAAAAGCTGGAGATACCTTATCAGCAATAGCAAAAAATTATAAAGTCGACCTAAAAGACTTGATAGGAAGAAATCCACAAATCAAGAATCCTAATGTAATCAATATAGGGCAGAAAATCAGAATTAAATAAAACGAAAAGCAAACGTAAAATATTTTGCGTTTGAAAATAATAACGGCTTTAAAGCCGTTTTTTTAGTCCCAACGTTTATTTTTAGGGACTAAGTAACGGAAAAAGACAGTAATAAGTGGGAAATATTAGTCCGCTTATAACAGTTAAAAACAAACGAAAAAACAAACGTAAAAATTTTTACGTTTGGCGAAAGGAAAATAAAATGAAAGAAAGTTTTGAAATATTAGCACTAATTGCTTGTTTTGTAGCTATACTTTTTTTAATAAAAGAGTTAATCAGGCAAGGAAAAATCGCAAACGAAACCGTAAAAGATGAAAAACTTAAATTTGTTTTTGGCCAAGTTTTAGACCTGGCAGAAACTATAGTAAATAGCTTGAATCAAACAGTAGTAGAACCACTAAAAAATAGTGAAAAACTAGAATTTGATAAAAAGGCACAAAAAGAAGTTTTAGAAAGGGCAAAGGGCAGAATTAAGGACAATTTAGATGCAAAATCAAAAGACTTACTAAGAGCCTATCTAGGATCAACAGAAAAAGTAGATGATTTTATAAAAGATGCTGTAGAGTCTAAAGTTTACGAATCTAAGAAATAATAAAAGCATAAAAAGTTTGATTTTAGGGCAACCTAAAGACGGTACAAATATAACACAGAAAAGAGGAACTCCGAAATTTTACAACACCAAAACCTACCTTGTACTGGGGTAGGTCTTTTTTTATGCCAACTTTGAAGTATAATAATTTAAAGGCAATATCTCGGAGTCACTGATAGTGGTGGCTCTTTTTTATGCACAATATTTATGGATATTTTGAAATAAGAAATCCTTAAGTGCAATTTAAGACGAAGTTTTAAACTATAATTTTTTGGGTATAATAATATTAAGTAGATAGTCATAAGGTACTTTACTTTAAGTGACTGTAAATAATAACGTATAAAGGGTCCTACATTGTAGGATTTTTTATATTGAGTATAGTATAAGTGACTAGTCGGAAAGCAGGAAAGTCCCCCTGTGAGTAGTGGAAAGATAGATGTGTCTATCAAGGGCAACCATATTCTATCCAATCTTTGTTGATTTGGGTGTGAGTTTGAGTGGTGAGGAAAAAGCACTTGTGAAGGATTAATGCTGGCAGATGACGCTATGTACCTGGGGCGCTTTTTTATTTGACGTTTTTTAAATACCATGCTATACTATAGGTAGTTAATGATTTTAACAACACAAGTCGCCTACTTGTATAAAAAAGGCGTGGATTGAAATATTGTTTTATTTAAAGAACACAATCTTTATAGGAAGAGGCTCCCTCCTGGGGGCCTTTTTCTGTGCTTATTTTTAAAATCTTCATATATAGAACTTTAGATAAAATCTTAAGAGTGTAATTGTATGGACAGATAATTTAAGAGCCTTAGAACTCAAAATACGAACATTTGTTTAAAATTCAACGTTTGTAATTTTATATTTATTTATTTTTTTAGAAAAGTTGGCTAATTGAATTATTTTTTTGATTTTACTTGCAATATATAACGTATACGGTATATTAATAATGTAAGAAGATACTAACAACAAAGGAGATTTTAAATGCTAAATAAACAAAATTATTGGATAGTGGAATTTAATGAATGCGGCGGCGACGTAAAAGACTATCAAGGATTAGAAGTTACAGAAGAATTATTAGATGAATTTAAAATATTAGATGAAGAGTTACGATTAAAAGATGATGGTTACTACAAGTTTTATTTTGACAAATATGTAGATGGAGTGAGGGAGTCACACATTAGAATAGATATAGGAAGTGGTGTAAAGAGAAATCAAAGCAGATACGATATATTAACTGATGACCTCAAACATCAAAATTATTTATTAAATATTTAAAAAATTACTTGACGTATATAACGTATACGGTATAATGATAATGTAAGAAGGGACATAACATAGGAGGTATAAAATGACAATGGAAAATGCACCAAAGGTAATGGAAAAAGATTTTTTGATGGAAGTTAGAAGGATTAGAAAAGAGGTTGACGGCATAAGCAAATATATAAGCCTTACTTATGATATTAGACCACTTATAAAGATGGAGCTAAACATAGCTGGCACAGGATCTATGGACTTAGAAAAGGTAGATAAATTCGCCGAGGATCTAAAGAAAATAACAGAAATTGTAAAGACCTTTAAGTATGAAGGTTACGAACTAGTTTATGAAATGTAAAAAAAGCTTGACAATATATAACGTATACGATATAATGAAAGAGGATAAAGGAGATATAGAATGGTAGTATTAGACGATGTTAAGGTAACAGAAAAAGAACTAGAAATCATTAGAAAGCTTATTGAAAATCACAAATACCACTTTATAAGAAAAGGAATTGTAATTTTCAGAAATATCTACACAGGTGAAATCACAATCGAAAATCAAGTTATATACTTTGAAGATAATGGTGTGAGGTTCAGCAGGTGTCAAGACGAAGAGTTGCTATGGTGGTATGAAAGATTTGACTGGGAGCTAAACGGCAAAGACGATAAAAAAATGGCTGAAGAAGTAGTGAAAAACATAAGAAAAATAGCTAGGGTAATGTAAGTTACCCTAGCTCAATAAGCAAACAATAAAGGAGGATAAAAATGGCAAAGCAATTCACCACAGAAGAAATTATAAAGGCACTACAGGATTATTCAAGCATGGAATTTATGAACGGTAGATACGGCGAAGGAATTTATTATTATATTCACTTAAACCTTGATAGCCTAGAACTTGTATCAAGCCAAGGTTGGAACGTAGAAAGCTTTAACACAGAATATCATGGTTTGATTGACGAGGAAGACGACTTATACAGCTGGGAAAGTATGGAAAATGAAGATTTTGTCGAGGTTGCAGAAGAATTAAAAAATCAAGTAAATGAATTTATAAAAGGTTTATAAGGAGAAACAATGGCGAAAAAGGAAACAAAAAATTTAACATCACGACCACAAATTGAAGCGACTAGGAGGTGGGAAGAAAGAAACCGCCTCCACGCTAGAAAGAAAAACTACCAAAGGTCAGCTAGATTGTTTGTTAGGACCTATGCAGACAAGGACGATATGGACGAATTAAACGAGATATTCAGCAATGAAAATCCTAATTCAAGCGAAGATGAAAACCAGGAATTAAAGGAGATTGAAGATGACAAAGCTTGATGCAAAAAACAAATTCTGGGAAATTTTCAAAGAAGAAGAATTGATTAAGATGTTTGAGTTATCACTTGATGCTCTAAAACCTAAATTAAGCAAGTACGATATGTATGACCACTTTAAAAGCCTATGTAAAAAAGAGTGTATATGCGGTAAGTTTTGGAATGTTAATGATGAATTAGATAACTGGAGATCGGAATTACGTGAAGTAGACGAAAGCGGTGAGCTTTACAAAACTTTAAAAACAATGCTTCTTACTTACTGGATAGCACAAATCACCTTAAAACTAGATAGGAAACAACAGTATGCTTGGGAATATGTCAATATCTGCAAGGAAGAATTAAGCAAATATATGGATTTTTACGACTTGCTAAAATGTGTGCAAAAAGTAGAGGAAGATAAAAATATCCTTCTAAACTTTTTAAAGGAAAACTGGAATGAAGAAATAGAATTTGAAATTAACGATATTAAATGGATTATCGATTATGAAGATACAAAATTAAATTTACGTAGTAATTTAGAATTTAAACTACAAAATGAAATTTACGGCTATTACTACAATACAAAAATATTCAATTTATATAGCTAACAATGATATAAAAATTAAAAATGGGTACTAATAAATAAAGGAGTGCAATATGAAGAAGATAATTAATGGTAAAATGTACAACACAGAAACAGCAACAGTAAAGGGCGAATATTCAAACAGTTATTCAGTTAGTGATTTTAAATACTTTGAAGAAACTCTTTATCAGAAAAAGACGGGCGAGTTTTTCTTGCACGGCGAAGGTGGACCATTATCACCATACAAGGAAGTGTTAGGAGATAGCGGAGCTACTGGCGGTGAAAAAATCCTTCCGTTAAGTCTAGATGAAGCTAAAAAGTGGGCTGAAGAAAAGCTAACAGCAGATGAGTATATAGCAATATTTGGTGAAGTAGAAGAATGAAAGCTGATCCTATAAGGATTGGTGATAAATTTGGTGAATGGATTGTAATAGATAGGGCTGAAAAGCCCTATTATAGTCTTTGCAGGTGCTCTTGTGGAAATGTAAAAGAAGTTAATAACTCCACCTTAAGGCTTGGCAAATCTAAGTCGTGTGGGCATATAAAAGCTAATAGGATTGCTAAGACAAGCCGTGAAAAATCAGAAAAGGCTTACATAGGTAAAAAATTTGGCAAGCTATATGTAGTAAAAAGAGTGAACTCTACAGGTGCATCTAGGTATCTTTGCAGGTGTGATTGCGGAAATGAAATAATTGTAGAGGGCAGGAAATTAGGAAGGCGTGTATATTCTTGTGGTTGCCTGAAAAGCGAAAACTCAAAAAAACTAATGGAGAAAATAAAAAGCGAGGGCCACAATAGGTTAAAGGATCTAAGAGTAGATGGCACAAACTTATCAAGTCTCCACACCAAAGTCAAGAAAAGCAATACTAGTGGTTATACAGGCGTAAGCTATGACAAAAGAAGCGGGAAGTATAGAGCTTATCTTACCTTAAATAGAAAGCAAATATCACTAGGTAATTACAACACAGCAAAAGAAGCATATAAGGCCAGGCTTGCTGGTGAAGAAAAATATTATAAACCTATACTAGAAAAGTATAGAGATAAAATCAATAAAAAATAGGAGGTAAATTGCCTCCTATTTTTGCGTTATACTTTAGTACTATACTCCGCTTGATGCTACAAAAATGCTACATACACGTCATTTTGTATCCTTTTTTGTCCCTTTATACCGTTTTGATAGAATAATTATTCTTTATATCCGTTGAAATCTTCTTATATCTGTTTTTATCTTTGTATAAATATTATATGGTGCGGGATAGAAGATTTGAACTTCCACGACCTAAAAGCGGTCACAAGATCCTTAGTCTTGCGCGTCTGCCAATTCCGCCAATCCCGCATAGGATTACTAATAAATAATACTATATTTTCTATAACTTGTCAATATATTTTTGAATTTTGTGTAAAATTTTCCTTACAAATTTCAAAAAAATTAGGTTTTATCTGGGGATATGATATAATAATTTTGAGGTATATATGATTAAAAAATGTTTTGCAAAGATTAACCTAAGCCTTGATATTATCTCAAAAAGAGCCGATGGTTACCATAATATCGACACTTTGATGGCTAGGATTAATCTTTTTGATAAGTTGGAAATAGAAAAAACTACCGATGGGAAATTTTCCTATGAGTCTAATATTGACCTGGGAAAACTTGAAGACAACTTGATTTTTAAGGCTTATGAGTCTATGAAAAATATAGCTGGGGATAGGGCAACAGGTATTAGGGTAAAGCTATCAAAAAATATACCAGTTGCGGCTGGTCTAGCAGGCGGCTCTACCAATGCGGCTGAAACTATGAAGGCCCTTAACGAACTTTGGGATTTAAACCTTTCTACAAGTAAGCTTATGGATCTTGGGGCGAAATTGGGGGCTGATATTCCATTTTTCTTCCTCAAGGGGGCGGCTCGTGCGACTGGTATTGGGGAAATTCTTGAGCCTTTTGCTATCAAGACTCCTCTCAAGGTTCTTCTGGTTAATGATGGGACAAGCATTTCTTCTGCCCATGTTTATAAAAAAACCAAACTTTTTGGCAATATTGATAATTCGCAAATCGTCAAAGGGTTACAAGCAGGAGATTGGTCAGTTGTAGGTGATTTTGAAAATGTAATGGAAGATGTAGTTTTGAGGGACTTTCCTCACCTAAAATCTGTTAAGGAAAATCTTATTAAGCATGGGGCTATAAAGGCGCTTGTTTCAGGATCTGGTGCTTCTATTTTTGGGATTTTTAGGGATGATAATAGTCTTGATAGGACCTATGAAGAGCTAAAAGACGCCTATAATTTTGTTAGGAAGGTGGATCTGATTGATGACTAATATAGGGATTTTTGATTCAGGTCTGGGTGGAGTTGCAGTTTTAAACGAGCTTGCCAAGAGAAATAAGGCTAATTATTTTTATCTCGGAGACAATCTTAGGGTCCCTTATGGAAATAGGTCCAAGGCAGAGATTACAAAGTTTGCGACAGATATTGTTGATTTTCTAGAAAATTATGACATAGATTATTACATTATCGCTTGCAATACAATTTCTGTGACCTGTAAGGATTATCTGAGGGAAAAATATGCCAAGAAATTTATTACTATTGCTGAGATGGCTGTAGAGGCAGCACTTGGTTTTGAAGGTGATTATTTGGCTCTTGCGACAAAGGCAACTATTGATAGCCACTTTTATAAAAATACTATTGAAGGCAAAAAATCCTGTCATGTTTATGAGTCAAAGGCCATTGACCTGGTAAATTTAATTGAAGCAGGGGTCTTAGATGGGAAGACACTTAATGACTCGATAGATGAATATTTATCCATTGCTAACGAAAAACAAATTGCTAATATTATCCTTGCCTGCACTCATTATCCAATAATAAAGGATAAAATCAGGGAAAGGCTAAGCTACAAGGCCAATATTATTGATCCTGCTGTTTACCTAGCGGAAAAAATTAGGACTGATGATATGGAAAATGTGGTGAATATTTTTATGACAAAAGAAAGTCAAGAAACTAGTGATTTAATTAATAAAATTATGGAAGTTGATTATAAACTTAGCTTTATAGGAGGTTTGTAAGATGATTTACGCAATTATGGATATTGGCTCAAATACCGTCAGACTCTCAGTTTACAAGGAAAAAGATGGACAAGCTGTTAATTTGTTTTCTGAAAAAGACCAGGTTTCTCTAAAATCCTACGTCAAAGACGGCAGGCTTAGTGAAAAGGGAATAAAGAGGTTGTATTCAACACTTTCTAAGTTTAAAGCTGTTGTGGATAACTTTGATGATATTGATGAAGTCCATCCTTTTGCTACTGCAACTGTGAGGGATGTTGCAAATAGGTCTGAGATTTTAAACCTTATGAAGGATAAGCTTGGTCTTGAGATAGAGATTTTATCCGGTGAAGAAGAGGCCCAGCTCGCTTTTGTGGGTGCAGCTGTTTCTACTGATGTCAAGGAAGGTGTCCTTTGCGATATTGGTGGTGGTTCGACTGAGGTGGTTTTGATTGACCAGGGCAAGGTTATCAAATCTTCTTCCCTATCAATCGGCTCGCTTTCCGCCTTTAATGACTATGTTGACGGACTTTTTGCCAATAAGTCAAGTAGGAAAAAAATAGAAAATCGCCTTGAACAACTTTTTGATGATGCTTCTATGTATAGGGAAGAATTCAACGTTTTATCAGCAGTTGGCGGATCTAGCAGGGCAGCCCTTATGATATATAAGGAATTTTATGGTCTAGATGATGATGTTAGAACTATGGTTGCAAAAGAATTTGACACCATGGTTAAGGATATTATTAAAAAATCTGATAAGAAAAAAATGCACCTTATCCTTGATATCAAGCCAGATAGGATTCACACAATTCTGCCAGGTATGATTATTATGAATAAAATATGCAAATTTTTCTCTGTTGAAACTATCAAAGTTAGTCAAACAGGAGTTAGGGAAGGATATGTCTATAGCAAACTTTTAGGAAGGAAATAGGCATGAAAAATTTTACGCAAAATAGGGAATTGTCTTGGTTGGATTTTAATAACAGGGTTATAGAAGAAGCCATGGATAAGACGGTACCTGTTCTTGAAAGACTCAAGTTTTTATCAATTTATGATACCAACCTAGAGGAGTTTTTTATGGTGAGGATTGGGTCGCTAACTGACTTATCGAAACTTAAAAAACAACCTATCGATAGTAAATCAGGAATGACAGCTATTGAACAAATTGATGCTTGCCTTAATAAACTTTTGCCAATGTATGAAAAGAAAGATCAGATTTATAATGACTTGGTCAATGATTTGGCAGATGTAGGTATAAATATACAAAAAGTAGCAGACCTTGATACTAAGGCGAGAGACTTTTGCCAAGTATATTTTGATACAAAAATCGAACCGATATTGTCTTTTCAAATAATAGATAGGGTCCATCCCCTTCCTAGACTTGCCAATCTGAGCCTATCTGTAGTCTTTGATTTGGTCAAGAAAAAGGCTAAATCGTCAAATGCTAAGGAAATTATCGGCATAATCTACCTACCAGAAAGACTTAATAGGTATGTTATGATTTCCGATAGGACCTATGTTCTTCTTGAAGATATCATCAAAGAGTGTGGAGCTGGAGTTTTTGAAGGTTACAAGGTAAGAAATTCTTTTGTAATGAGTCTTACTAGAAATGCTGACATCTCCTATGATGACGATGATTACGATGTTGAGGAAGACTTTAGGACCTATATGAAGGGCAAGCTCAAAAAGAGAAAGAGGTTAAATCCAGTTAGA
>NZ_CAUPHG010000010.1:0-30359 GCF_963510915.1 uncultured Anaerococcus sp.
TTTCAATCCCTGTCTTAAAATAATCAAAAATGACATCCGTATCCCTATTTGGATTTTTAATTTCTACTGACATGGTTATTTCATCATCAGAAAATGTGACGTCATCGATATATTTATCAAGACTGTTTACACAGCTATAGGCAAGAATAGTTACAGCTGAACATACAAGGTCTTTGCCGTATTCATCATATTCGGCATGGCCTTTGATTTCAAAACCTACTATTTCGTCTTTTTTATTGATTAATAAATCAATATTAATCATTAAAGACTTATGCTATTAATTTTTACTAAAGTATAAGGTTGTCTGTGGCCGTGTTTTTTCCTATATTGTTTTTTAGGTTTATATTTATAAACCACAATTTTCTTATCTTTATTTTGATCTTCAACTGTTGCTGATACCTTAGCTCCTTCTAATAATGGAGAACCAACTTTTAGTTCACCGTTGTCAGATACTAATAGTACTTGATCAAAATCTACAGTCTCACCAACTTCGTAAGCTAGTTTTTCAACTCTTACTAAGTCACCTTCTGATACTTTGTATTGTTTTCCACCTGTCTTAATAATTGCGTACATGGAAAGCCTCCTATTTAAATATTCTCGCCAGCATTCGGGGATCAGAACCCTAACTGAGCGGTCTACTGATATATATTACCCTCTATTATCTCTTTGTCAAGCAATTTCAATAATTTCCATATTGGATATTGCATCATCTTCTAAGGAATCTATATCTAGATTTTCTTCCGATAATTTTATATAATTTAACTTTGGTTTTGTAACAGGATTATCAGGAGCAAATATTGAACAACAATCATCATATGGTTCTATTGATTTTTCGTAAGAACCTATTTTAATTGAAATATCAATAATATCTTTTTTATCCATTGCTATAAGGGGTCTAAGTATAGGAAGAGTTGAAGAATCATTTATCACTGCAACTGATTCTATTGTTTGACTTGCTACTTGTCCTAGTGATTCTCCTGTAATCAAAGCTTGATAATCATTTGCCTTTGAAATTTTATTTGCAATTCTCATCATAAATCTACGAGATAAGATTGTTGTTTCACGTCTATCACAATTTTGGTTGATTGCCTTATAGATATTTGCAAGATTTATGGAATAAATCCTCATTTTGCCGGTATAAGCAGACATAATTTCAGCAAGGTCAATAGCCTTTTGAAGAGCTCTTTTTGAGGTGAATGGATAAGAATGGAAATGAATACAATCTATTTTCATTCCTCTTTTTGCAACCATAAAACCTGCAACTGGTGAGTCAATACCGCCAGATAAGAGTAAAAGTCCCCTACCAGATGATCCTATTGGCAGCCCCCCAAGACCTTCAAATCTCTTAGAATAAACATAAACATTATCCTTGATATCAATAAAAACTTTAAAATCAGGGTTATGAACATCTACCTTTAAATTTGGAAAATCTCTTAGGATACATCCACCAATTTTAGCAGATAGTTCTGGTGACTTATAAGCGAATGACTTATCAGTTCTTCTAGTCTCGACTTTGAAAGTGTAAGGCCTGTCTGAAAAATATTCTTCAAGATCAACCTTGCAAGCTTCATAAATGCTTTCAAGATTTTTTTCAGTTTTTATAGCAAAAGCAACATAGGAAATCCCAAATACTTTTAAAATATTATCTTTTATTTTTTCAAAATCTTTTTCATCAGCTCTTATATAAAGCTTAGACGATTCAGAATACATATCTTTATAGGGGGTATCTCTTAAATTTCTTTTTATATTTTCAATAGCCGTCTTGTAGAATATATGTCTATTTTTTCCTTTCAGAAATATTTCTCCAAAACTTACCGCTAACATCCATTCCATTATATTACCATCCTTATTATTTCAATACTTTCTTTTAATACTTTTACAGTAAAGTCTAAATCTTCTTTGGTTATATCACCAGAAAAAGAAAATCTAATCGCCCCATCCATATACTTTTTATCAATATTTAAGGCTGATAGAATTCTACTGTAATCTCCCTTAGAGCATGCTGAACCGCTTGATACATAAATCTCCTCTTCTTCCAACATATGAAGAAGAACTTCGGATTTTATATTAGCAAAAGCTACATCCAAAATATAGGCAGATGAAGATTCTAGAGGTGAAATAATATATGTATCCTTAATATTTTCCTCAATCAATAGCCTTAAATAATGGTTTAATTCCTCAATATAAGCATATTCGTTAGCTTCAACCTGCTTTCTTAGAGCGATTCCACAAGCATAAATAGCAGGTGGGTTATTTGTGCCAGATGAGATTATTTCCTGGTAACCACCATCTAAAATAGGTTTTATTTTCCCTTGAATATTTTTCCTAATATAGAGACCACCTAATTGTTTTGGTCCATGGAATTTATGGGCAGAGAAACTCATCATATCAACACCAAGAGAATTAACATCACAAGAAATTTTTCCCATAGCTTGAGTCGCGTCGATATGAATCACAATATCCTTATTATAATCTTTTATAATTTTTGAAAGCTTTTTTATATCTTGAATTGTGCCTATTTCATTATTGACATAAATAAAAGAAACAAAACTTATATTATTGTCAAGTTTATTTTTAAGATTTTCTTCTTCGATAAAGCCATACTTATCGTTATTTACAAATCTTATATCACTAAAATTCGAGTTTTTGAAGGTATTAAAAACTGAAGAGTGTTCAATCTTGCTTGTAATAGCTGCTCCGTCAAAAGATTTAATTGCTATATTGTTAGATTCTGTTGCAGATTTTGTAAAAAATATTTCAGACTCACTTGCAGATATCAATTTACCTATATATTTTTTTGTATTTTTAATTAGGTTCTCAGCTTGCATACCATATGAATGAAGAGCACTAGGGTTTGCATAATGATTTTTACAAACATCTACATAAGCTTCAAGAGCTTCATCATACATTTTTGTAGTAGCAGCATTATCTAAATATATCATATATACTCCTTAATTATAATATTATATTAGAGCTTGTGAAGATTACAAGAAAGGACCTCTTATTACTAAAATAAACATATCTTTAATAGTATAATGTAAATATGATAAGCAAGAAAATTAAAATTAAGGGAGAAAAAATAAATAAAAAAGATCTTGTTTTAGATATAGAAACTACCGGTCTTGATTTTAAAAGGGATAAATTAGTTCTGTTAGGTCTAGTAAAAAAAGAGGGTGAAAAAGCTTATATTTATCAATATTTTGCTGAAAATGATAATGAAGAAATAAGATTACTAGAAATTTATCTACGAGAAATTAGTAAGAAGCGAATTATTACCTTTAATGGCGATATTTTTGATATTCCTTTTTTAAATTCAAGGTTAATAGCTCATGAACTTTTCCCTATTTTTCCGTCAGAATGCTTAGATATATATAAGATAATAAAATGGTATTCAAAATTTTTTTCTTATGAGTCTACGAAACTCATAGATATGGAAAAATTAATCGGAATAGAAAGAAAAGATCCGAGTCGTTATAAGGCAATTAGCAAATTAACAGAAGATTGTCTTACAAGAGATAAACCCTATCCTATACTTAAACACAACGAAAATGATCTTATTGCAACAGAAGCCCTATCAGATTTAGAAAATTATTATTTAAAAACGCTAAGCATTAATAGCAAAATTGGCAAGTTTTGTATTTTTAATGCCAATATAAATAAAGACATCGGAAACTTTGAATTCAGATCAGAAAACACACTAAAAGACCTCTATGTTGCTGAAAACAACTACCAAGTTATCATAAACAAAAGATCTATAATCCTAAACTTACAAGTATTATATGGACGTCTTAACGATAATGATAATGGGTATGTGAGCATCAATAATTTTGATATTAAGAATGATTCAGAAATTAATATTAATGATAAATTACTTATTATTAAAGAAAATTCGACCTATAATTACAAAAATCTGTTAAATCTTTGTAAAAAAATAATAGAGAATCACTATTGATTCTCTATTTTCCATTCGATTTCTTTAATATTGTTGTCTTTTAAAAATTTATTTGCCTTTGAAAATGGCCTAGATCCAAAAAATCCATGTCTAGCAGATAATGGTGATGGATGGGCCGATTCTATTAGCAAGTGTATAGGGTTTGTTATTAAACTTTTCTTAGACTTTGCAAAATTCCCCCACAAAATAAAAACCAAAGGTTTTTCTCTTTCATTTAATATTGATATTATCTTGTCCGATAAAATTTGCCAACCTATAGATTTATGTGAGTTTGGTTTCTTTTCTTCTACTGTAAAACTTGAATTTAATAACAAAACTCCTTGTTTTGCCCAGGAAATTAATGAGCCGTTATTTGAAGGTTCAATGCCTAAGTCATCTTCCAGTTCCTTATATATGTTTCTTAAAGATGGAGGCAGTTTAACCCCTTTTTTAACAGAAAAAGACAAACCTTCCGCCTGCCCATAATTGTAGTAAGGGTCCTGACCTAGGATAACGACTTTCGTATCCTCAAAAGAAGATAGGTTCAAGGCTTTAAATATTTCATCTCTTGGTGGAAATATGTTTTTTTCCTTGTATGCCTTATCTAAAAAAGATTCTATATCCTTGAAGTATTGTTTTTCAAATTCATTTTTTAAAATATAATCCCAGTCGTTATTTATCTTCATAGTGAAAAATTATATATATAATCATTAATGCACAGCCGATGCTTACAAAAATATCTGCAACATTAAAGATTGGAAAAGAAAAAAAAGAAAATTCTATGAAATCTACTACATATCCATTTACAAATCTATCATAGAAATTACCTAGAGCTCCTGAAATAATCATAGATAGACTTATGTTTAAAATCATAGGATTTGTTTTATATGATTTATAAAAATAATATAATAAATAACAAACTATTGCTATGGTAATAAGCAAGAAGAATAGTCTTTTATCTTGCAAAATACCAAAAGCTGCTCCCCTATTTTCTAAATATGTGAGATTAATTATAGAACCTTGTATTGGACTTTCTATAAAATTTTTGACTGCATATACCTTACTTAGCCTGTCTAAAACAAGACCAATGATTACGATTAATATATATATCATTTTACTTTCCTATATCTAATGAGATAATTACCCTTTTTGCTATGACCATCCACCCTATCAAAAATAAATCTACCAAACTTTCTTGCAGAAATGAGGCTTCCTTCATCTACTTGATACGAAGGGTCTTCAATTATTTGAAAATCAATCTTAACAAGTCTGGAATTTACAATTTCTTTTGCCTTTGTTCTAGAAGTCGAAAGAAATAAACTAAGGATATTATCAATCCTTAAACTAGATACAAACCCCTTTTTCATTTCATAGCTAGGTTTTTTTATATCTATTTTAGCATCTTCTTTAAGATTCATTTTTACGCTATTATTTTTAATTTTTGTTAGGTTAAATTCAACAAAACTCGCTTGATCAATGCTCAATGCAAATTGAACTTTATTATCAAGAATGGATATATCTCCTATATCATTTCTATCAACACCTAAACTTAAAAGTGCACCCAAAACATCTGGATGGTGTATATCTTCGGCACTAAATTCTAAAACACTTAGATAATTTGGTGCGTAAAGAGGTTCATAATAATAATTTGCAACAAAAATTTTTCTTTCAGCGTCAGGATTACCACCTAAAAAATAAATATCGATAGAGTTTTTCTTAGCGATATCTGAAATAATTTTTTGTTCGAAAGGGTCCAAGAAGAAACTTCTTACCTCAATATTCCTGTAAAAAGCCTTCTCTAAGATAGATAAGGCTTTTTTTATATTAGTTTTTTTCTGTTTATCAATAATATGATCTAAATTATACAATAACGCCATAAAAACAAAAGATCGAATTAATCGATCTATAGTTGGTTATAATTTCCTTCTGTTATCTGATCAGCTACATAAGAATCAATTTCAACTCCATTTGGTGTGATAACAAAAATTCCTTTAGTAACCTTCTTCATATTACCTTTTAGAGCATAAACAGCTCCACTAACGAAATCAAAAAGTCGCATTCTTAAATCATTATCAACCATTTCTAAATTTAAAACTACAACCCTATTTTTAAGAATTTCTTCTATAATCACTGGGCCATCATTATCATAGTCTAAAGGTTCTTGAATGGATATTCTCATATTACTACTCCTGGTAAAGCTACTGCTACTATTAATACTTACAACATTATCTTCAGTATTTTCTGTTTTGAATGAATTATTAAAAGAATAATCATCAGAAAAATTTGATTTACTAGGCTTAAATGAGCTTAAACCATAAGTATTATCCTTACTATCATCTAGTAAATCACTATAGGTTGTTCTTGTCCTACTTTCATCTGTTTTCTTGTCCTCATCATCATAATACATCTGATCATCGTCATAATCATCATAATTATCATCTATACCAATGAATTCTTTAAATTTGTCAAACATTTTTATCATCCTTTGCAAGTTTATCTACTACTATTATATACTAAATCTAAAATAAGTAAAAATTAAAATTCGCTTTTTATATCTCTAACCATTAAATCTTTTACAGATTCATCACAAGCCTTATTATTAAATAGCACCTGATAAATCTCATTCGTTATAGGCAATTCGATATTTTTTTCTTTTGCAAGTTCATAAACAGATTTAGTTGTAGGTATTCCTTCAACAACCATGTGTATCTTGTCTTGTAGTTCTTCAAGGCTAAGTCCTTCACCTACAAGGATTCCCGCTCTATTATTCCTTGAATGCTTGCTTGTAGCGGTTACTATTAAATCACCTATACCCGCAAGTCCGCTTATTGTTTTTGGCTCTGCGCCGAATTCTGCTGCAAATTTGCTCATTTCATGAATTCCTCTTGTCATAAGAGCAGCCTTAGCATTATCACCATAACCAAGCCCTTGAGCTATACCTATGCCAAAAGCTAGAATATTTTTAATAGCTCCACCAAGCTCAACGCCTACCAAATCATTTGATGAGTACACCCTAAAATAATCTCTTACAAAAATGTTCTGAATTTCTTTGGCAAGATTAATATTTTCGCTAGCTGAAACTACTGTTGTTGGCATTTTTAGAATGACTTCTTCTGCATGAGATGGCCCACTCAAAGCAACAAAAGAAATTTCTTTATTAAAATCATGAAAAATTTCAGAAATTCTTTTATGGCTACCCAATTCCAAGCCTTTTGATAAATTTATTATAACGTGGTCATCAGTTAGAAAGTTTTTTACTTGGTTTAAAACATTTCTAACTTGTTGGGTCGGGATACCATTTACTATATATTTATTTTTAAAAATCTCAGTAAAATCATTAGTGGCTTTTATATTATTCCTTAATTTATTATTTGGAAAATATTTTGAGTTTACATGATCATTATTAATAGATGATATAATTTTTTCATCTCTTGCATAAATAAGAACATCTTCCCTTTCTGCAAGCAAATCTGCTATTGCAGTAGACCATGAACCAGCACCTAAAATTGAAATTGTCATTTTATCACCTAAAATATTTTTTTCTCTTGCCCAGCTAAAAGCCTTTTAATATTATCCTTGTGCTTAACAATTATAATAATAGCAATAAGTGAAAGGCTTAAACTAAAGGAGCTTAATCCGTATTTATATAGACTTGCGATTATAGCAACTAAGCAAACACAAACAGATCCCAACGATACTATTCTTGATACCAAGACTATCACAAAAAACACAGCAAACATACATAAGGCAAATAATGGATTTATATAAACTAATGCACCGAACACTGTTGCTATGCCCTTGCCTGCTTTAAAATTAAGTAAAAAACTATACATATGTCCTAGTACTACGAAAAGCATAGCAAGATAAATATATTTTTCACCAGCAATTTTATTAGCTATCAAACAAGCCAGAGCACCCTTTAAGAAATCTAAAGAAAAAGTTATTATACCAGCAAGTTTTCCAAAATTTCTCATTGCATTAGTAGTTCCTATATTTCCCGAACCCATAGTCCTTATATCTTTTTTATAGACATATTTGCCTATATAATAACCAGAAGGCAAACTACCTAAAATGTACGATATAAGAGCAATAACCAAGTACATCATTACTTGTCCCCATGTTCTTTAAATACAAAGCTAAAAGGTACTCCTATTAAAGAATAATTTTGTCTTATTTGATTTTCTAAATATCTTGTATATGAAAAATGCAATAATTCCCTATCATTAATTGATAGCAAGAATTTTGGTGGACATGTTCCCACTTGACTCATGTAATAAATTTTAAGTCTCTTACCCTTATCTTGAGGCGGTTGATTAAGTAACATAGCATCTTGTAAAATAGAATTTAACACACCTGTTTTTATTCTCATCCTATAATTATTATCTACGACTTCTATCATATCAAGTAAGGTATCAATCCTTGCGTTATCTTTAACCGAAATAAAAACTATTGGTGCATATGTGGCAAATGATAAAGTATTTCTTATTTCCTTTTCCATATTTGCCATAGTGTTTGTCTCTTTTTCAACCAAATCCCATTTATTTACAGCAATTATCATTGCTTTTTTATTATTATGGGCGTAGCCAGCGATCTTCGCATCTTGTTCTGTTACACCTACAGTTGCATCAATTAAAAACAAACAAATATCGGCACTATCTACAGCATCAAAAGTTCTTTGGTTGGCATAATATTCAATATTTTCTTTTACTTTAGATTTTCTTCTAAGACCTGCTGTATCTATTAAAACATAGTTATGGTCATTATAGGTCCAGTATGAATCAACAGCATCACGGGTAGTACCAGCTATATTAGTAACTATCATCCTTTCTTCGTTAAGCAAAAGATTAACTAAAGAAGACTTGCCAGCGTTAGGTTTTCCTATGATTGCTATTCTTGTTTCATCTTCAAGATTTTCATATTTCGAAAAATCAATAAAAGAAATAACAGAATCTAAGAGATCACCCAACCCTTTGGCCTGTTCTGCAGAAATCATTACAAGATTATCAAAACCAAATGTGTAAAAATCATAAAGGTCGTCTGGTATTTTCATATTATCTACCTTATTTGCAACAATAATCACAGGTTTATTATATTTTCTAATCTCATTTGCTATATCAACGTCATGGGGATTTATACCCTCCTTGCCATCAACAACAAATAAGATTAAATCTGTTTCAAGTAGTGCTTTTTCGACTTGGCCTCTTATTTCAACATTCATCATGTCCTTGCTTGATATATCAATTCCGCCAGTGTCTACAAGCAAAAACTCGTTATTTTGCCACTCAGCCTTATCAACTATCCTGTCTCTTGTGACTCCAGAAACGTCTTCTGTTATTGATTTTCTTTTTCCAACTAGGCGGTTAAATAATGTAGATTTGCCTACATTAGTCCTGCCTACTAAGGTTACTATTGGTAAAGCCATAATATTCTCCAGTTCTGATATAAAATCATTATTTAATAAACTTTTCTAACCTTCATGAGAAATTCTTTTTTTGCATTCTTATCAAGCCTTTTGATAAATAATACTGATAGGAATAACATAAAAATAACCGCTCCCAAACTTATTAGATTAGTATCATATCCAGTATTTTTTAATAAGTATGATGGTGCTACAGCACCTATCATTACTAAAATTGCAGGAATAGTATAAACTAAGGCAGATATTTTATTAATTTCTCCAGCATCACTTTCTAATATGACCTTATCTCCTACGTTTATATTATCAGCAGAAAAGATTTCTATTATAGTTGTTTTTCTTTCTGCACAAGAAGCACTTGCTGCACATGATCCACATGCACTATTTCGATCCACTTTTATTTTTAAATGACCCTTGTTATTTTCGAGGACTATCCCCTCTTTAGTCAATGACATTTAAAAGTTACCTCAACTTAATATTTAATTCTTCTAGCGCCTTATCATCAACTATAGTTGGTGCCTCAGTTAATGGGCAAGTTGCTGATTGAGTTTTTGGAAATGCAATTATGTCTTTTATGTTATCAGTTTTTGCAAAAAGCATTAATAACCTATCAAGACCATATGCAAGACCTGCATGTGGAGGTGTACCATATTGTAAAGCCTCAATAAAGAATCCAAATTTATTTTGTATATCTTCATCACTTAATTTAAGAGCTTCGAAAACTTTCTTTTGTAGGTCTGAATTGTTAATTCTTACAGAACCTCCTCCCATCTCATCACCATTTATGACAATATCATAAGCTTGGGTTCTTACTTTTTCTGGTTGAGTTAGAAGTAAATCTATATCCTCTTCATTTGGCATTGTGAAAGGATGGTGTTGGGCTACATACCTATCTTCTTCTTCACTGTATTCAAACATTGGGAAATTAACTACCCATGTTAAGGCATATTCTTTTTCATAAAGATTATTTTCCTTGGCAATTTTTACCCTCAAAGCACCTAGACCTTCAAGCACTGTCTTATCCTTATCAGCTGCAAGGAAAATAAGGTCTCCATCTTTTGCATCTAATTTTTCTCTTAGACCATTAATAACATCATCAGATAAGAATTTTTTTATTGATGATTGCATGTCTTTATTAAATTTGATATATGACAAGCCTTTTAATCCGTAATCTTTTACAAAATCTGTTAATTTATCTAGCTGTTTTCTAGAATATTTTTCTTCAAGACCAGTAAAGTTAATTGCCCTTACAGACTTGCCATCACTTGTATTATCTGCAAATACCTTAAACTCACTATCAACAAATAGGTCAGTTACATCCTTAATCTTATAACCATATCTTAGGTCTGGTTTATCAGAACCATAGGATTCCATTGCTTCACTATAATCCATTCTATTAATAGGAAGTTTTAGGTCATAATCTGTATAAGTATCAAATAATACTTTTAAAAGTCCCTCATTCATTGCAATAACATCGTCTTGATTAGAAAAACTCATCTCAAGGTCTAGTTGGGTAAATTCAGGCTGTCTATTTGCTCTTAAATCCTCGTCTCTAAAGCATTTTACAACTTGAAAATACCTATCAAGAGATCCTATCATAAGGATTTGTTTTAACAATTGTGGTGATTGTGGTAAGGCATAAAACTTACCTGCATTTATTCTAGATGGTACGAGGTAGTCTCTCGCTCCCTCAGGTGTTGGTTTTGTTAAAAATGGAGTCTCCACTTCAGTAAAGTCATTTTCATAGAAATATTCTCTCATTGACCTAACTATGTCAGATCTTAATTTAAGATTTCTTTGGACTGACTGTTTTCTCATATCAAGATACCTGTATTTCAATCTTAAATTTTCACTAACGTCATCGTCATCTTTGATATAGATTGGTGGAGTTTTTGCTTTATCAAGTATATTTATCTTATCAGCAATTATTTCTATATCACCAGTTGGGATATCAGAATTTTTGCTTTCTCTTTCAAAAACTTTTCCCTTAACTTCAAGGACATACTCGGCAGAGATTTGACGTGCTTTTTCGTAATTATCTTTATCGTCATCTCTGATAACTATTTGGGTAATACCAGTTTTATCTCTTAAATCTATAAACACTAAAGAGCCAAGATTGCGTTTTTTAGCAACCCAACCCATTAGAACTACCTCTTTGCCTAAGTCTTCAATCCTTAGGCTACCACACATATGTGTTCTTTTAAATTCCATACTTCCTCCCATTATTGTAGAAATGGATTATTTTCTAATTCATATCCTAGAGTGCTTGTTTCATTATGACCTGGGTAAATCTTTGCACTCTTATCAAGTTTACCTAATTTATTTATAATTGAGTCAATGATTTCTTCGAAAGATCCACCTGGAAAATCTGTCCTTCCTACAGAAAGTCTGAATAAGGTATCACCAGTAAAAATCGCATCTCCTAAAACAAAAGACATTGAATCTATTGTGTGCCCAGGTGTTTTAATAGCCTTTATTTTATATTTACTAAACACTTCCCCATCCTTTAGATAATGATCTATAGGTACTTCAAGATTACTCAAATGATATCCAAGATTATAACTTGGATTCTCAGCCAAACCCTTGGCATCTTCAGAAGCATAAACATCTACATTAAACTTATCTTTATAATATTTAAGACCTGTAACGTGGTCAAAATGAGTATGGGTAAGTATAATAAATTCTATTTTTATTTTATTGTCTTCTATAAACTTATCAAGCGCACTTGATGGGTAAGGACAATCTACAATAAATCCTCTACCATTTTCATGAACTACATAAGTATTGGTCATAACAGGACCCAGGGTAAATTTATTAATCTCCATTAAAAAATCCTTTCACTATCAAGAATAATTGTGACTGGTCCGTCATTTACAAGGCTAACTTCCATGTGGGCTTGAAATTGGCCGGTTTTCACAATAAAACCTTCATCGATTAGCTCATCACGAAGTTTTTCATAATAAGCATTTGCCTTCTCAAGACCTGCTGATTCAGTAAAAGATGGTCTATTGCCCTTTCTCGCATCACCATAAAGTGTAAACTGACTAACTAAAAGTATTTCTCCATCAGTATCCTTTATACTTAGGTTCATTTTTCCATCTTGATCTTCAAAAATTCTTAAATTTGCTATTTTTCTTTTTATATAGGCAAGGTCATCATCATTGTCTATTTCCTTAACAGCAAGGAGGATCATATAACCATTTCCTATTTCAGAAATCAACTCACCTTCTACTTTTACACTTGCCTTTGTAACTTTTTGTATAATTGCTCTCATTAACTTTTCACCCTAAATGCATCTGAAACAGTTTTGATTGTCTTTAATTTTCTGATAACATCTTCTAACTGCTCAGTACTTCTAACTTCTATTACTAAATCCATAATGCCTGCATCGCTGTCTGTTCTTGCATTAATACTTAGAATGTTAACATCAAATGTTGACATAAGCTTTGAAACTTCAAATAAAATAGATGGTCCATTTGCAGATATTATCTGTATTTTAACCGGGAACTTATCGGTAGTCAAATTTTGCCAATAAACATCAATTAGTCTTTCTGGAGATTTGGAATTTATAATATTAGGACAAGTTTTCACATGGACAGATATTCCATTTCCCTTAGTAATAAATCCTATGATAGGATCTCCTGGTACAGGAGTACAACATTTGGCAAACTTTACTTCCACATCCTCTTCAAGATCAGATACCCTAATTTCATTAGTTACTTGAGTATTTATTTCTTTGTTCCCTATTTCAAGAGGTTTACTTAATTCTTTTTTCTTTAGTTCTTCCTTATCTTTTCTAATTAATTTCTGGCTAACCTGCTCAGCTGTGGTTTTACCGTAACCAACTGATGCATACATCTCATCTTGTGATGGAAATCCAAGATCACTTGCAATTTCTGTTAACCATTCATCTTTAAGGAGGTACCTGTAATTTTGCCTATATTTTTTAAGGTCACGAGCAACAGAAGACTTGCCAATTTCAATATTTTCTTCTTTGTCAAAACGCTTAAAAAATTGTTTGATTTTAGACTTGGCTTGGTTACTTTTTACAATATTTAACCAATCCCTGCTAGGTCCTTGAGAATTCTTACTAGTAATTATTTCTACCAAATCCCCAGTTTTTAGTGGTTGGGTTATAGGAACCATCCTGCCGTTGATTTTTGCACCTACACAGGAATTGCCTACTTCGGTGTGAATCTTATATGCAAAATCAATAGAACAAGAATTAATTGGCAAAGAATACACTTCACCAGTAGGTGAATAGACATAAATTTCTCTTGAGAAGAAGTCTGTCTTTAGCGTTTCCATAAACTCTTCGTTATTTACATCCTTGCCACCCTCTTGTTGCCATTCAACTATTTGCCTTAAAAAGCTCATCGCATCATCGAATTCTGATTTTGTTTTCTTATTTTCCTTATAACGCCAATGGGCAGCAACACCAAATTCACATTCCCTGTGCATTTTTCGTGTTCTAATTTGAACTTCAAAAGGCTTTGAGTCCTCACCAAAAACTGTTGTATGAAGCGACCTATAACCGTTTGGCTTTGGTTGGCCAATATAATCCTTAATCCTATTTGGTATCGGCTTCCATAGGGAGTGTACCTTGCCCAAAACAGCATAACATTCAGCAATTGTGTCTACTATAACCCTAATAGCTGTAAGATCATAGATTTCCTCAAAAGCAATCTTATTTCTCTCCATCTTTTTATTAATTGAATAGAGGGATTTAGGTCTTCCAGATATCTCAAAATTGATATTTGTAGACTCAAGAGATTTTGTCAAAGTATCAATTATTTCGTTGATATAATTTTCTCTCTCTCGTCTTTTAACACTTACCATCTCAGCAAGTTCGTAGTACTTCTCTGGCTCCTGGTACCTAAAACAAAGGTCTTCTAATTCCCATTTTAAAGAATAAATTCCAAGCCTGTGAGCTAGTGGCACATAAATTTCAATGGTTTCATTAGCTTTTTGTAACTGCTTGGCCCTAGTCATATATTCTAGGGTTCGCATATTATGAAGCCTATCAGCTAGTTTTATAAGGACAACCCTTACATCATTTGCCATAGCCATTACCATTTTTCTAATATTTTCAGCTTGTTTTTCTTCTTTAGATGTGTAGTTAAGATTTTTAAGTTTGGTAACACCATCAACTAAAAAGGTAATTTCTTCACCAAACTCTGCCTTCATCTCATCTCTAGTCACATCTGTATCTTCTAGGACATCATGCATAAGTCCAGCACAGATAGTCTCATCATCAAGTTTCATATCTGATAAATTAGATGCTACAGCAATAGGATGAATAAAATAATCTTCGCCAGAATTTCTTTTCTGTCCATTATGATGGTACACACCAAAATCATAGGACTTTTTAATAAGGTCTATGTTTGCGTGAGGATTATTTTTTAAAATAAGTTCTTTGAATTTTACAAATTCTTTATTAAAATCGGTTGCCATAATAACACCTAATATATATTAATAATAAATGTAGAGTCCTGATTACAATAAATTAATTAACATATGGATAGTAAACAATATCAATTTTTTTACCCAGGATATCTCCATTAAACTTTTCTTTTAAGTAATTGTAATCATCTTCTGCCTGAAATTTAATGGCATTATAATAATTTCCATTTTGATAAAGCGATAGCTTTAGGGTACTCTTATCTTTGCCAATCATCGATAAGGCAGCTATATCTACTCCCTTATTTGCAAAAACAGGTCTAGAATTATCCTTTCCAAATGGTTTAAACTTATCTAAACTTTCTGCAAATTCTAGAGAAAGTTTTGATATAGGAATTTGTGTGTCAATATTTATTGAATCTTCTTTATCAGACTTAGATAATTTTGAATTTTCATTTAAAAATCTTCTAAAATCATCTATCCTATCTATATTCATTGAAAGACCACAAGCCATAGGGTGACCTCCATAAGATTCAAGTTTATCGGAATAAGGAGAAATTTTCTCAAACATATTGTAAGCTGATATCGATCTGCCTGATCCTTTTACAATGCCTTCTTCCTTTGCTTTTGTAAGAATAATTGTTGGTCTATAGTATTTTTCCTTTATCCTACCTGCTACAATTCCACAAATAGACTCATTTATATCTGATGCATAAACAATTATGACATCATCCTTATCGTAGGAATTCTCATTAATAATTTCAATCGCTTTATTGTAAGCAGTTTCGGTCAAAGATTTTCTTTCATTATTTAGTTTAACTAAATCACCTGCCATTTCATAAATCTTATCTATATCTTCTTCAATAAGCAAGTCAATAGCAAGTTTTGCACTTTTAAGTCGACCTGTAGAATTCATAAGAGGTCCTAGGATAAATCCTAGTGTATATTCGTCAACTTCCCTATCCCATCCAGTTTCATCTAGAAGGGCTCTTATACCGAGTTTTTCTGTCTCGTTTAATCTCTTTAGACCTTCTATTACAAAAATCCTATTCTCATCTGTTAGAGATACAATATCACAAACAGTTCCCATGGCTACATACTCCAAAAGAGAATATAGGTAATATTTATCTCCATCTAGCCTTTCATAAAGACCTTGAATTAATTTAAAACTAACGCCTGCCCCACATAAATCATCGAAGGGATAAGTAGAGTCAAGTCTTTTAGGATTAATAACAGCATCTGCGTTTGGTAAGATTTGGTCAAGCCATTCATCATTTTCTTCTTTGTGAATTTGATGATGGTCGGTGACAATTACATTTATACCAGCCTGTTTGAGGTTATCTATTTGATCAAATCCTGTGATACCATTATCACAGGTAATAACAAGAGAAACCTTATCTTCTATAGCTTGATCACTCATCTTAGATGAAATCCCGTAACCCTCTTCTACCCTATGTGGTATGTCATAAGAAATATTATCATAATAAAATAAAAGACCATCCATTAAGGTCATTACTGACGCTATACCGTCTTGGTCGTAGTCTCCAAATATCCTTATTTCTCCACCTTTTTTCATGGTTTCAATAATCAAATCAACAGCCTTATCCATATCGTTTAATAAAAATGGATTATGAAGCTTAGATAGATCTGGATTTAAGTACATATCTACCTTTTTTGGATCAATTATATCCCTATTTCCCAAGATCAAGGCATCTAATTTAGAAATATTTCCTAGCTTTAGATTGTTTGTATAATTTTGTTTTTTGTTATAAATAAACCAGTTTGCCATATCTTCCTTTCTGTTAAATTATACTCTTTTATCAAGATTTATAAAGAAAAAGAGGCCTATGCCCCTATTCTAAAATATTTTCTATATATGATTTATCAATCGTTAAGTAGGATGGTTTATCACGTTCACCAGTTATTATTGTAATTTCATTTTTATTAATTTCTGTTACATAGCCTACAATTCCAGATTTTGTAATTATCTTTGATGATACTTTTAGGTTATCATTTATAAAATTTTCCCTATTTTTATCTTTCCTGTAGCCTAAAATATTTGTATAATAAAATCCTACAGCTAAAATAATTAAAATTATATATTCAAGTCTCATTAATAACCGTATTTTTCGTAAAATTCCTTTTTATAATCTAGAAATGAATCGTTCATTATTGCTTCTCTAATATTTTCGCACATCTTTAATAAGAAATATAGGTTATGATAAGATAGTAGTCTTGCTCCTAAGATTTCCTTGGCATTTACCAAATGTCTTAAATAAGCTCTAGAGTAATTAGAACAAGTATAACAATCACATTCTGGATCTAATTTAGAAAAATCTTCTTTGTAAGTAGCGTTTTTTATTACTACCCTTCCTTCTGAGGTAAGAGCTGTTCCATTTCTTGCAATCCTAGTTGGAAGTACACAATCTGCCATATCTATACCAGCTTCGAATGATTCGAAGAGGTAATCAGGTGTGCCTACTCCCATATTATACCTTGGCTTATCTTCTGGAAGCAGTGGGGTTGTAAAATTAAGGATGTCAATCATTTCTTCTTTTGTTTCACCAACGGAAAGCCCACCAATAGAATAGCCGTCAAAATTCATGGCAACAGTCTCCTTGGCTGACCTTTCTCTTAAATCTTTAAACATTCCACCTTGAACAATACCAAAAAGTGATTGATCGGGATGAGAGTGTGTTTTGTGGTAATCAAGGCCTCTCTTTGCCCACCTTAAAGTTCTTTCCATAGAATTTTTTACATAATCATAGCTAGCGTTGGCATCAACACACTCATCAAAGCTCATCATTATATCAGAATGGATGTCATTTTGTATTTCGATTGATTTTTCTGGTGTGAAAAAGTGTTTCGACCCATCAATATGAGACCTAAACATAACTCCATCTTCACTTATTTTTCTATTATCAGCAAGAGAAAAAACTTGGAATCCACCTGAATCCGTAAGGATAGGCCCATCCCAATTCATAAATTTATGTAAGCCTCCAGCCTTCCTCATAATATCCATGCCTGGTTTTAGGTATAGATGATAGGTATTTCCTAATATAATCTTAGCGCCCATTTCCTTTAGGTCATCAACTGTCATTGTTTTTACAGTCCCAACAGTACCTACTGGCATAAAAATTGGAGTAGGTATATCACCACTAGCGGTATGAATAACTCCTACCCTTGCATTTGTGTATTTGTCTTTCTTTATTAATTCATATTTTAAAGGCATTTATCCTCCTATTTTATAAACATACAGTCTCCAAAAGAGAAAAATCTATATTTTTTTCTTACTGCATCATTGTATGCATTTAGAATTATATCCTTACTTGTAAAGGCTGCTATTAACATAATTAGCGTAGATTTTGGAAGGTGAAAATTAGTTATTATTGCATCTACTACCTTAAATTCAAATCCTGGATAGATAAAAATATCTGTCCAACCAGAATCGGCGCAAATCTTGTTATTTTTCTTATATACAGATTCTAAAGTTCTGATTGAAGTAGTTCCTACTGCAATTATCCTCCTACCATCATCCTTAGCGGCATTTAAAACTTCTGCTGTCTCTTCGCTTAGGGTATAGAATTCTGAATGCATCTTATGATCTGTTATTTCATCTTCGTTTACTGGCCTAAAGGTACCAAGTCCAACATTTAAGGTTAAATATGCAAGTTTAACTCCCTTGGCCTCAATTTTTTCTAGTAAGTCTTTGGTAAAATGAAGCCCTGCAGTTGGAGCTGCCACTGAACCAGGATTTTTAGAATAAACTGTCTGATAATCTTCATTGTCCTTTAGTTTTTCTTTTATATAAGGTGGAAGTGGCATATTCCCAAGTCTATCAAGGATTTCACCAAAAATCCCTTCAAAATAAAATTTTACAATCCTATTGCCATCTTCTTTAATGTCAATTACCTTACAAGAAAGTTCTTCAGAAAAAATTACTTCGGTTCCAATTTTCATCTTTTTACCTGGTCTAACTAGGACTTCCCATCGTGAACCCTCAGTATTATTTAATAAAAATACCTCAATTTTTTCTTCCTTATCTGGTCTATGGCCAAAAAGCCTTGCAGGTATAACCCTTGTGTCATTCATAACAAGGACATCGCCAGCTTGAAGATAGTCTATAATATTATAAAAATACTTATCTTCTCTCTCTCCTGTTTTTTTATCTAAAACCATCATCCTAGCTTCATCTCTTTTGCTTGTAGGATGTTGGGCAATTAATTCTTCTGGTAAATAATAATCAAATTCGCTTGTTCTCATCTATTCCTCAAATTTTAAACCGTAGTGTTCATAAGCTTTTCTAGTCAAAACCCTACCTCTAGGTGTTCTTGATATAAAACCAATTTGAAGTAGGTAAGGCTCATAAACATCTTCTATAGTAACATTTTCTATACCTGTAGAGGCCGCTATTGTATCAACTCCTACAGGACCACCTCCAAAGTTTTCATACATTGTAAGTATGATTTTTTTATCCATAGTATCAAGACCCATCGGGTCAATTTCTAGCAATTCAAGACCTTTTTTACTTGTTTCGTAGTCAATCTTATCATCAGCCTTAACTATGGCATAGTCTCTAACCCTTTTTAATAACCTATTTGCAATCCTAGGTGTTCCCCTAGACCTTTTTGCAATTTCTACAGCACCATTGTCATCAATTGGTATATCAAGAATACTTGCAGATCTCTTTACAATTGTTGTTAGGTCTTTGTTATCATATAAATTTAAAGATAAAAGCACTCCAAACCTATCTCTTAATGGTGCTGAGAGCATACCAGCTCTGGTTGTTGCCCCTATAAGTGTGAATCTCTCCAAATCTATTCTTATAGACTGAGCATTTGGACCTTTTCCTACAATTATATCAAGGACAAAGTCTTCCATGGCTGAATATAAAATCTCTTCCACTGACCTATTTATCCTATGAATCTCATCTATAAATAAAACATCACCTTCAGCAAGGTTTGTAAGTATTGATGCTAAGTCAGACGGCCTTTCTATGGCAGGCCCACTTGTGACACGCAAATTAACCCCAAGTTCATTGGCAATTATAGTTGAAAGTGTTGTCTTTCCTAATCCTGGAGGACCTTGGAGTAGAACGTGATCAAGAGGTTCTTTTCTAGAAAGTGATGACTTGATAAATATATCTAATTTTTCTTTCGCCTTATCTTGTCCAATATAATCTTTTAACCATCTTGGTCTTATGGAATTTTCTTGTTTCAGATCTTCGATTTGCTCATTAGACCCTACTATTCTTGTGTTTTCGTCAAACATTTATCCACCTAAATAAGTCTTTTTAAACTTTCTTTAATCAATGCTTCAAGGCTTAGGTCCGCATCCCTTAATTCATTTAAAACTCTTACTATATCATTTTCCATATAGCCTAGGTTTTTAAGGGCTTCTCTTGCCACCCCAAGATTGTCATTATCGACAGGGCTTGGCTTGTCAATATTTTCAATTTCTGGTAGCGCCATTTTCTTAACCTTGTCTACTAATTCGAGTATTATCCTGGAAGCTGTTTTCTTTCCAATTCCTTTAGCATTTGTTAGTTTATCTATATCATTATTTACAATAGCTAGTTTTATCTCGTCTGCACTTATTGATGAAAGCATACCAAGAGCAATCTTTGGTCCAATACTTGATACGGATATTAGTAGCAAAAACATTTCAAGTTCTTCTTTGGAGTAAAACCCATAAAGTGAAATATCATCTTCCCTAACCTGCATTGATGTATATATTTTATATTCGTTATTTATTTGTATTTCTGCAAGGCTTGTTAGTGTTGAATTGATAAAATACCCTATATTATTATTTTCAATTATAAAACCATCTTCATTTATCGCCTTAACGTCACCTTTTATGTATGAAATCATTAAATCATCCTATATTGTTCTTTAAATCTTTGGCTAAGCACATGACAAAGGGCAACAGACAAAGCGTCTGCAGCATCATCTGGCTTAGGAATCTTTTTTAAATTGAGAAGAGTCGTAATTGTAAGTTGCATTTGCTGCTTACTTGCCCTTCCATAACCAGTAATAGCTTGCTTAATTTGTAATGGAGTGTACTCAAATATATCTAGGCCATTATCTTGGGCACACAAAACTTGAACCCCCCTAGCATGACCAACCGTTATAGCTGTCTTCACGTTTTGATTGAAGAATAACTCTTCAATGGCAAATTCATCTGGCTGGTATTCCTTAATAATTTTATCTAAATTATCATATAGAATCTTTAACCTTTCTGGAGTCCTTGTCTTAGATGATGTTGTAACTACTCCATTTTCTAATACTTTAACCTTATTTGATTTAAATTCAACCACACCATAGCCCATAATGGCTATGCCAGGATCTATCCCTAAAACTATCATAAACAAAATAAAAAGGGCTTAGCTAGCCCCTATTGATACCTTTCAAATACTTCTTTTATCAAACCCCTGTAATAATACTCAGCATATGTATCAACTATGGACCTATAGAGATAGTTGATTGTTTTATCGTATATTTTTTGAGTTTGTTTAATTGTAATATCTTCTGTAAAAATACTTTCCGTATTGAACGTTAACTGCTTGTGAGTTAGCATATCTATGGCAAATATTTTTTTCTTTATACAAAGATTTGCAAAATTATATAAGTCACGCCTCAATGACGCTACAAGCTCTCTATTAGAATAAATAGAATCTTTCATGGAATTTCCAATTTTCACAATATCTCTATCTTCTCTATTGTAATAAATATTAGCTTCATTTAGTAGAAAATCCACGCCAAAAGCTTCAATTAATAAAAATTCCAATTTATCAATAGATTTTTTTGATCTGAAAGCTCTATACTGTGCCTTGATAGAAATTAAATATTCGTACCTATCAATGTCAGCACCAATATTTCTACTCAAGCTGTTGATTATTTCATCAATATCAACCAGGTTCCAGAAATATTTTTTTAAATTCTTAAAACAATAGTCCTTAGCATAGTAAGAATGCTTTGAGAAATTGATAAAATTCCTATCGTATAATAAAGACATAAGTGTGTTTAAAGAGTATATATCTTCATCTACTAAATAATTATATTCAAGTTTTTCGATTACTGGAATAGACTTCCTTAATTCTGCCTTCATTATTCTACCTCGACTACTATTTTAACATAAAAACGAAGTCATTTATTTAGATTTATTTTCCAAAAAAATAAAAAAAACTAAATAAGGGGTAAAAATATTCATTAATAATTTATTAATGAATATCTTTCTAGTTATATAGCTTTTAAAAAAAATGAAAATTAAAAAAAATTCATTTAAAATTTTTTAAAATTTTAAAAATTTAACAGATAAATCGTTGAGAGCAAAATTATAATTTACATCTTTCCTCTCAATATTAATAACTGATTTTTTTCTTAACTCTTCATCTTCGTATAATTTCTCTATCAATTCAAAAGATGGATTTACTGCGTGTGGGTATCCGACCAGCTGAAACATTGTAATATCACCATTTGTATCACCATAAGCAAAAGATTTACTGAGGTCAATATTATATTTCTCTTTAAGTTTACCTACTGCTTCAAGTTTACTTTTTCCATCCCACATAGGTAATACTTTACCAGTAAATTTATTATTTTCATCAAAAATATAAGATGTTGATATAGAATCAGTCGCCTCATATAATTTTGAAAATCCCTCTACCAAAAAGTCAGGAGAACCAGAAATAAAGAAGATTAAATACCCCTCTTTTATGTGTTTTTTAACAGCATTTCTTGTTATATTATAAACCTTATCTTTATTTTCTGTAAGCACTATCTGAGCATATTTATCAACAATTTTCTTATCAAGTCCAACCATAGCTTTTTGATATGCAAGGGCTGATTTATTTAAATAGTCTTCGTATGCACCAAATCTATTTTCATACTTACTATACAGAGGACCAATCTCATCTGTCCATATTTTTTTATCAAGAATCCCATCTTCTACTAATTTTAAAAAATGTTCAATTAGTAAAGAATTTCTAAAGAGGGTTCCATCTATATCAAAAAAAGCCGCCTTAGTCATTTATGTTTTCCTTTGCTCTTTTTCTCTTGGCTCTGAATTTTTTTTGTGAACCAAAATATTTATTTACATTATTTTTGCTTTTAGAATCTATTCCCATGTCATTTTTAACTGATGTGATTAAGTCGATAGTAAATCCTACACAAATACCCACCAAAGAAGAAGAACCTAAAAACACAGCTATCCAAGCAGTATTAAGGCCCATTGGACTATTAAATATGGTTATTGAGTAAATTCCAACTATTAAAGCTACAATACCAATGATAAATGAAGGTATAAACTTTAGTATTTTTTTACTATTAATAAAGTAAATAATAATTGTAATGATAGCATTCATCATAGCCAATACAGGTAATATTGCTAATCTTGATGAATACTCGCTTATTAAATTTATCAATCCGCTCATTTTATCTCCTCAGTCTAATAAGACTTTTTCAATTTTAATCCCTTTTTCAGTAGTCATAATCATAGCCGATGCCTTGCCATCTCTAGGTAAGGAAGGCGATCCAGGATTTAAAATTAATATATCTGTTCTTTTTATTTCAACATACCTGTGAATATGACCAAAAATGACTATATCACAAGATGATTGTTTAGCTTTTTCAATTAGTCCTGACATAGAAAAATCTACATTTTCCTTGTGACCATGGGTTAATAATATTTTGTGTCCGTCTAAATCTATAATCTTATTATAAGTTTCATTAGAGAAAAAATCATTATTTCCCTTTATAACATAATAATTTAGGCCAGTTTCAAAAAAAATATTTTTGCAATCCTCAACCCCATCACCAGCATGCAGCATCAAGTCAAAGTCACCCTCTGCTAATATTAAGTCTGAAATTCTCCCATAGTAGCCATGGGTATCGCTAGTTATTAAAATTTTCATATTTTTCTTCCAGGAACTTTTTAAATTCCTTCATAGCTAGACCTCTATGGCTAATCTGATTTTTAAATGCTATGTCCATTTGTGCCAAAGTCTTACTATATTTTTCTACATAAAAAATCTTGTCATAACCAAATCCACCATCACCAAGTTCGCTCTCAGAAATGCTTCCATCTAGTCTTCCTTCAAAATAGTAATCTTTGCCATTTTCATCAATAAAACAAATTACTGTCAAAAAGTAGGCATCTCTATTATTCTTAGCAGATAATTCCTCTAAAAGCTTATCCCTATTGTCCTTATCTGTAGCATCTTCACCTGCATACCTATGAGCGTATATGCCCGGTCTGTTATCAAGCGCCTTTACAAATAGCCCTGTATCATCAGAAAATACCTTCTTTTTTGTTAATTTGTATAATTCATTAGCTTTCTTATAGGCATTTTCTCTCAAAGTGAGCCCATCTTCTACTACATCAAAACCTACAACGCCGACATCTTTTGGCATTAGGATTTGTTCATTGTCCAAAAGCAATTTTACTTGCTCTAACTTATTTATATTATTACTTGCAAAAACTAGCTGCATTTTATCTCCTAATAAAATGATATCAAATATCAATACCTTTAGTTAAAATTTATTTTTCTATAATATAATTATACTTATCAAAGGCTTTTTCAACATCTGTTGCGTTAGATCCTAAATATTGGTCTATACTTACAATAGTGGCTGGTACCCTTGTGGCAATAGCGTACACAGGAGCCTTTTCAATTATTCCATCTTTTATCCTATGAATTAAAATTTCATCGGGGGTTTGTATTAAAACATATCTCTTATTTGCTAGAACAAGATAATCTTTAAATTGAGTATTAATATTATATACTTGGTCCCTATTTATCTTAGAATTGGTTGGATTAAGAATGGAATCGCCAATCGCTATGTCTACGTTAAAAAAATTTTGTACAAACTCATCCCCATCACCTTTAGATATAGAAGATTGAAAAGCCCAAAGACCTTGGCCTCTTACTATACCAAAATTAGTGTTGTCAAAGTTTATATCTTTTGAATCAGCTTTTGAAAAGTTTTTATTTACTTCATCTTTTACTTTTTCTCGAAAAATCACATCACTTTGATCTTCGCCAGTAAATTCTTGAAGGGTCATAAATTTCTTTTCAGCAATATTGTTTGTTTCCATCAATGCATATTTTCTAATAGGATTAGAGTTGTCATCATCGGTGTAATCTATTGAGATAAAATCTTTTGATATGAAATTCAATCTCATATTTAGATGTATATTCTTTAAAGTATAATTTTTTAAAATTATATCATCATTTGCTTTTTCTTTTATTTTTATAGGGTATGCTCTAATCTCGTCATAAAGATCAGTAAAATTATTAATATCTAATGATACTCGCCAATACTCATCTTGATTTTTAAGGAAAATATCTTCTGCTTTTTGGTATTTTATTGTATTATCAGGCTCAATTCTAATTAAATAAGTGTAGTACTTATAAAGTGCATTATCACTTTCGGGATCAACCCTCTCTCGTACTCCTAGAAGAAGAGATAAATCCTCAGCTATATCTTCTCCCTCATCAGTGGTTGTTCTTTCTTTAGAAGCAAGTTTAGCATAAGAATCCTGCACTTTAGAGTCAACCTTATCAGATATCTTTTTAAGACTAAGTACATTATCATCTTTAATCATAAATAAATATTTATCGCCAGTAATTATTAAATCTCTAGAGAATAATTGTCCTTGAGAGGCATTAATAACAACAACATTTCTATCCTTAAAATCTGCTGATGGTTCTATACCCCTATTTTTTAAATACTCAGATAATTTTACATATTTAGAACTGAAAGTTGGTGGAAAAGCATAAGATTCATTAATAGCTACCAAATTTTTATTTACATAAAGTTTATCGCCTAATTTTATATTATTAGAATTCTCTCCTAATTTATTACCTTTTATCTCTGCGACTTCCCATGTTCCCTCAATAATGGGATTATCTTGTTTTGGGGTTTGAATTAATTCGCTGAGATCATCTTTGGAAGCATTAATACAAGAATTAAGCAATATTGCCATTATTGAAATTAAAATTAATTTACAAAGTCTTTTCATCTTCTAACCTCGGTAAAACAACACTTACAACAGTACCCATACCATATTTCGATTTGATTATAAGTTTTCCATCATGAGCCTTCACAATTTCTTCACATATTGAAAGACCCAATCCTGTTTGAGACTTAGATGATGAACCCTTGTAAAATTTACTAGCCACAAAGGCTATCTCATCTTCTTTTATCCCTTCTCCATCATCTTTGACACTTATTTCAATATCATTATCGTTTAAATCTATTACTATATCAATATTTCCGCCCAGGTCTGTAAACTTAATAGCATTATCGATAATATTTATAAACACTTCTTTCATCCTATTTGTATCCGCATTTATAAATAATGACTTGTAGTAGGTTGTGAAAGTAAACTTAATACCATCCGACTGACATCTTGGTAATAGTTGAGTGTGAACTTGTTTTACCAAATCCACTATGTCAATTTTTTCCTTCTCGTATTTGAAGGTACTTGATGATAGCCTTGAAAAATCAAGCAAGTCTTCGACCATCATGGAAAGTCTATCACCCTCGGATTCTATAATTTTTAGTCCCTGACTTACCATATCCGGATCTTTTTGGATTGTTTCAGATTGGAGTGTTATTGCCCAACCTTTGATCGAAGTTAGAGGAGTCCTAAGTTCATGGGAAACAGAAGATATAAATTCATTTTTCATATCTTCTCTCTTAACAACATTTTCGCTCAAAAGGTTAATGGTCGAAGCTAATTCAGCGATTTCATCACCCCTTGAATCATCAGCTTTAACCGAATAATCTCCTTGAGCTAAGATTTCTGAAACACCAATTAATTTTTTAATTGATTTTATGAAGCTTTTTGCCGCTATAAAGGAAACTAATAAGGCTAAAATACTTATAATAATTCCAAATAAAAGATATATAAATACATCTTTATTAATTTGTTTATTTACCCTATCCATTGAGCTAGTAAGTCTTAAAATACCAACTTGCTGATCAGATGCCTTTAAAGGATAAGATATTGATAAAATTTGTTCCTTAGAATCTACATTAGTGTCTTTACTGATACCTGTTGCCCCTTCTTTAGCATCAATTACATCCTTACTATCAAGAATTGACCCTATTTGCGAGGAGGCTATAGAATCAAATAATACCACCCCCGAGTTATCAAGAATTTGAACCTGGCTATCATTTTGCCTGTAAAATAAATTCTTATCACCAATTATGACTTCTTGGAGATCGTACCTAGACATATAGGAAGCATACTGGAGCTGGCTAATTCTCGCCTGGTTTTTCATCGATGAAATCAAAGAAGATTCATAATAGTTTTTTATTGAATTATAGGCAAAGACCTCAAAGAAAATTACAATTGTTAGTACAAAAAGCATAATTATCTTAATAACAGTATACTTAATACTTTTTGACTCAATTAATTTTTTAGTTGTTTCAGTAGTTTTTCTTAAATTTTTACCTATTTCCATCTATAACCGGTTCCCCAAACAGTTTCAATATATTCTGGTTTTGCTGGATTTTCTTCAATTTTAGCTCTTATTCTCCTAATATTTACATCTACTATCTTTGTATCGTTACTATAATTATCTCCCCAAGTTTCTTTCATTATTTCATCTCTTGTCATAGCTTTACCTTTATTTTTGATAAAATATTCAAGTATTGTAAATTCAGTAGGAGTAACATCTATTTCAACGTCATCTTTGAAAAAAGTCTTGGAATATATGTCTAAGGTAAAAGGACCATCTGTTAAACTCTTCACTTCCTCAGCACTAGAATTACTAGGATTTAAATTTACCCTTCTCATTAGGGACTTGACCCTTAAAATTAATTCTTGTGGATTAAAAGGCTTTATAATGTAATCATCAGCACCTTTCTCAAGGCCAAGAATCTTGTCTATATCTTGACTTTTAGCTGAAACCATAATTATTCCTGTCATTGGGGATTTATCTCTGATTTTCTCACAAACCTCATAGCCACTGATTCCTGGAAGCATAATGTCAAGAATAGCTACGGCAGGTTTTTCTTCATCAAAAATTCTTAAAGCTTCTTCGCCGCTTGCGGCTTCTACTGTCTGATAACCTTGGTAATCAAGGTTTATTTTCATAAATTGTCTTATTGGATCTTCATCGTCTAAAATCAGAATTTTATTGTTCATTATCCATCCTTTCAAAGGCAATTTTAGCAGCACCGATTACCCCAGCATCATTTAAAAACTCAGCTGGTCTAATTTCTATATTGTATGGTTTGTTGCAATAATTCTTGAATTTTTCTATTGTTCCATCCCACCATATATCCTTAGAATTTATTACTCCACCACCTATTACAATGACTTCTGGGTCAAAGATATTTCTAAGTGAAGTTAGAAAATAAGCTAGATTTGATTGATAATTTTCAAGCACTTCCTTAGCTTTTTCATCTTTATCTACTAGTCCAAATATTTCTTTGCCTGTTAGCCTCTTGCCTGTTAGCCTAAAATAATCTTCTGTAATAGCTGGACCTGCACAATAAGCTTCTGCACATCCATATTGACCACAAGTGCAATAATTGCCACCTGGATGAAGCATCAAATGACCAAGTTCTGCTCCTTGAAAGTGTGCACCTGATAAAAGCCCACCATTTTTGGTAATAACAGCACCACCAAGTCCAGTACCTAGGGTGATCATGACTACATTTTCAGAATCCTTACAAGCACCTATCCATTTTTCTGCAACAAGCGCAATGTTTGCGTCATTTTCTACAAAAACTGGAATATTTATATATTCTTCTATTGCTTCTTTAAGGTTAAGCCCTGTCCACCCATTAATATTGCCAGCAAATGTGACCACTCCATTTTTAGAATCTATAAAACCTGGTGTACCTATACCAATAGCACTTGCTTCTTTATAAGAAAGGGTGTAGATTGATTTTTTTATATTATCAAGAACAACATCTCTTCCTTTGTTTGCCTCGGTATCCATCATATGTCTTTCGATTATATTTCCTTCTTCATCTACTAAACAAGTATTTATCTTTGTTCCGCCGATATCAATTCCTATTACCTTTGCCATAATTGTCCTCACCTTGCCATAATTTTTTCTTTTAGTTTTATCATGCCATCATATTTCTTAGATACAAATTCTTTTCCACATAAGTACTCCAGGCCTTTTATTTCTGGAAATACAATTTTATATGATAAAAGAATTTGGTTGTTAATTCCATATTTTTCTTTAATTACAGAATTTACATTTTTAATACCGTATTTTCTATCTCCAAGTATTGGAGTTCCATTTTCTTTGAGTGAATATCTAATTTGGTGTGTTCTACCAGTAATAAGCTTACACTCAAGAAAAGAGTACTTGCTATTAGAGTCTAAAACCTTAAAATAAGTAAGAATATTTTTTCCATAATCACTCCTACTCACCTTGTTTTTATTTTCGTTTTTGCTTATTATACTGTCTATTTTAAAATCTTTTTTAACCTCACCTGAAACTATGGTTAAATAATATTTATCAATTCTATTTTCTCTAATCGCCTTGTTTAATATCCTAAGCGATTCCCCGTTTTTAGCTCCTATTACTAAACCAGCAGTATTTCTATCGAGTCTATTCACTACAGCCGGCTTAAAAGTCTTATCAGACATATCAAAGGATTTTGTTTTATATAGATAAGACAACATATTATCAACCAAGTTATTACCATAGTCATCTTTACTTGCCGCATGGGTTAACTCACCATAGTCTTTATCCATAATAATAATATTCTCATCTTCATAGACTATTTCTAGGTTAAAATCTATAGGTTTAAAATCAGTTTTTGTTAGCCAATTATAATAATTTTCGTCAGTAATATACATCTTGACTATATCACCTTCATAAACGAAGTCAGTGTTTTTTGCTCTTTTATTGTTGATTTTAAAATTCTTTTTTCTAATATTTTTTGAAATTACCGACAAGGGTGCATTTTCAAAATATTTTCTTAAAAACCTATCAAATCTTTGGTTCCCTTGGTTTTTGCTTATTACTATTTCAATCATATTAATAACTTTTATTCACATAAGAATCTATAAGTGATTCTCTAACTTCTTCGCAAAAAACATTTCTTGCTTTTAGTTTATCTAAAATTTTTTTATTTTTTGAATGGAGAATTAGACTATCACAAGATTTTATATAGATTTCAAAAATTTGACCTGTAAGCCTTTTTGACCTTAAATTTATAAAATAAGAAACTATATTTTCATTTTCAACAAAATCTATTATCGATTCTGTAGCTAAATCTTTTAGATAATAATAGTTTTCCCTATCATTGATAAACCTTGTATAGAGTTTCTTCTTTTTTGGTGAATTTTGTAATTCAAACGCTCTTGTGTTAGCAAATTTAGCCATAATATTGTAATATTGATAATTATAAATAGCTTCTTGTAGATTCATAATTGTAGAAAAAGGTTTGAGACCCAAATTAACTAAAAACCTATAATTTCTATCTAAAAACTCATTCTTTTCTATCTTAGATTCTGACAACAGAATAATTGATTCTATTCTCCATTCTTCAAACAATTCTAGTTTTTTCTTTTCAATAATCATAATAAAAAACCGTCTCAAAGAGACGGTTTAAATTAATCCTCTAATTTAAG
>NZ_CAUPHG010000011.1:0-27013 GCF_963510915.1 uncultured Anaerococcus sp.
TGCATAAAACTAAAAATGTCCGATTCTTTCGGATATTTTTAGTTAAGGCATTTGAAAAAAATATATTCAGGATTTATCTTGTTAAGGATGATTTAATGGAAGAATTAGATGAAATAAGAGACGAATTAAAAATGGACAAAACCATAAAGAAAGACGTAGGCCCAGAGGTATTTATATTTCTGGCAGCCTTCCTAGGCCTCTTTATCTATATGGGTTCTATAATGGGCGGGACAAACATGATCAAAACTATGATGCTTACATCATATGATCTTTTGATGAATGTCTGCCTATATTTGATGGCCGTTGCAGTTTTAGCAGGTGGTATATCTGCTATATTTTCAGAATTTGGCGTTATTGCCTTAGTAAACAGGCTAGTTTCAAAGATAATGAAGCCTATATACGACCTACCAGGTGCATCTTCTCTTGGTATGCTAAATTGTTTTATGTCTGATAACCCAGCCATATTAACACTTGCAGCTGATGATAACTTTAGAAAGTATTTCAAAAAATATCAGATGCCAGCCCTAACCAACCTAGGAACTTCCTTTGGTATGGGACTTATCACAGTTACATCTATGATGGCCCTACCAGTTGATAATGCTATGAAGGGCGCTCTAGTTGGCCTCCTTGGTGCTGTAGTTGGTTCTATCATATCAGTTAGACTTATGATTTCTAGGACCAAAAAATATTACGGCACAGAAGAAATGGTTGAAACCAAGGGAGCAGCAAATGTGCCAGATGGCTATAGAAAAGTCAGAGAAGGATCGGCAGGAGCTAGGTTTATAACAGCCTTCCTAGACGGTGGTAAGGTCGGAGTAGACATGGGTGTTGCAATAATCCCAGGTGTTTGCCTCATTTGTACTCTTGTAGTTATGCTTACAAATGGAGCAGGACCTAACGGTTATACAGGTGAAGCCAACCAAGGAATTGCAATATTACCAATGTTAGGCGAAAAACTTGCCTTCCTCATCAACCCACTTTTTGGTTTTAACTCACCAGAAGCCATAGCTGTTCCAATCACAGCCCTAGGCTCAGCAGGAGCTGCTATTGGTATAGTAGCAGATATGTCTGGCAGAGGCATCGTAACAGCAAACGACATAGCAGTATTTACATCAATTTGTATGTGCTGGTCAGGCTATTTATCAACCCACATAGCCATGATGGATGCCCTAGAGACTAAAGAAATGACAGGTAATGCAATATTGTGCCATACTATAGGAGGACTAGGAGCAGGTATAGCTGCCCACCTTATATTTATGGTGATAGGATAGGTAAATATGGACATAATTAAGTATTCACAATCTTCTGTGGAAATTATTAAAGAAGCTAATAAGGTTGCCATCAGGAAAAACAATGTAGAGGTATCTGACCTTCACATTTTCTATGCGATTTTAACCTTAGAGGAAAAATTAATAAGAACCTATTTTAAGGAACTTAAGGTAATTTACCAAGATGTTTTGGATGATACAGAAAATGCCCTGACCAAATTAAGGTCAGCCAAGGGGATTTCCTCTCTCTATACATCTAGGTCCTACCAAAGAGCTCTTTTAATAGCAGAAGAAATTTCTAGGAACCAGTTTGAAGAAAAAATAAAAACCGAGCACTTGCTTCTTGCCCTTTTGAGAGAGGCTGATATGCCTACGGCAAAACTTGCGGCTCCTCACGGTCTTACCTATGAAAAGTTTAACGAACTAGTTGCCAAGAAATTTAACGAATACCTACTAAAAGGCATTGACCAAGAAACTATAATTAACCTTGAAAGATATGGGACAGTTCTAACCAAGGAAGCCATAGAAGGAAGGCTTGACCCTGTTATTGGCAGGGAAGAAGAAACCAGAAACGCCATCAGGATTTTATCTAGAAGGATAAAAAACAACCCGATATTAATCGGAGATGCAGGAGTTGGTAAAACTGCCATAGTTGAAGGTATTGTTCAAAGGATTGTGGCAGGCGACGTTCCAGATGATTTGAAAGATAAAATAATATTCTCCCTAGATATGACAGCCCTTGTTGCAGGAGCAAAGTACAGGGGAGATTTTGAAGAAAGACTTAAAAAAATCCTTGAAATAATCAAGGACTCTAAGGGAAGGATAATTCTATTTATAGATGAAATCCACAACATAATTGGCTCTGGTTCTGCATCTGGAACTATGGATACAGCAAATATGCTAAAACCAATGTTGGCAAGAGGCGAGATTCTAACAATCGGTGCAACTACCATAGAAGAATATAGAAAGTATATCGAGGCAGACAAGGCCCTAGATAGGCGTTTTCAAAAAATCCTAATAGAAGAGCCAAGTATTGAAACAACAATAGCCATCATGAGGGGAATCAAATCTAAATATGAAAACCACCACATGATAAAAATAACTGATCCTGCTCTTACAGAGGCAGTTAAATTATCAAAGAGGTTTTTGACTGAGAGGAAACTCCCGGATGTGGCAATAGACGTCATAGATGAGGCGTGTGCCCAGGTAAAGATGGCAAGGGACCAAAAACCAGAAGAGCTAGATAATCTTCACAGGGAAATTGTCCAGCTTGAAATGGAAAATATAGCCTTAAAAAACGAAAAAGACAGCCTATCAAGCCACAGGTCTAGGCAAAAAGAAGAACAGATCAAAAGGCTTGAAGAAGAGCTTGCCGAAAAAACTGAACTCTATGAAAAAGAAAAAGAAAGACAAGAAACTATTGTCAAGCTTGAAAGAGAAATCGACATCATTGGCCTTGAGATAGAGGAAGCCAAGGCTAAGAGGGATTTTGAGAATCTGGATAAGTTTGTAAGTCTAAAAGAAAAAGTAAGCGACAAATTAAAGAAAATAGAAGACCAAGGCGAATTTTATCCCCTAAGGACTGAGGTTGGCGTATCAGAAGTCAAAGATATTATTTCAAAGATGAGCGGGATGCCAAAATCCAAGCTCCAATACGACAAACTTGACTCTATAAAAATTGTAAGAGAAAAACTCAAGGAAGAATTCGTTGGTGGCGATGATATGATTGATAAGATTATCAATACCTACATCATAGCTGAGGGTGGACTTTTTGAGAGAAGTAAACCTGTCCTAAGTTTTCTTGTTTTAGGGCCAAGCTCTTCGGGGAAGTCTTATATAGCAAAACTTTTGTCAGACTACCTCTATGAGGGAGAAAAATCCCTACTTACTTTTGATATGAGCGAGTTTACTGATAAGTCATCAATTACTAAGCTAATTGGTGCCCCTCCAGGCTATGTAGGCTACGAATTTGGAGGAGTATTGACCCAGGCTTTAAGGACTAGGCCTTATAGTGTGCTGGTTTTTGAAAATATTGAAAATGCACATTTTGAAGTGCAAAACCTAGTTTTACAAATCATCCAAGATGGAACCATCAAGGATAATAAGGGGAGGGATATTAACCTTAAAAATTCAATCGTAGTTTTAACTATGACTGTAGATGAGGATGCCAACTATGAAGAATATGCCAAGGAAAAGTTAGACGTGGACTTTGGTAAACATGTCGACTATGTATTTAAACTCAGTCCTCTAGATGATGATAAATTAGATAAACTTATTTCTCTAAACTTTAGAGAATTAGAAAAAACTTTGGCAGAAAGACAAATAAACTTAACCTATGAAGCCGGATTTTTTGATAAGTTTGGCATCTATGCCAAGGAAGAAGAACTTGATGCAAGAAGCTTAAAGAAGCTTATAGAACAGGATGTTTACTTTTTGATTTGCGAGAAGAATCTCACAAGTGAAATTAAGGCATTCTCAGAATTAACTTTAGATTTTGATAGGGAAAAGAAGTTCACCGTCAAATTGAAAGAAAATAAAAAATAAGGAGTAGAAGAATGGAATTTAAAGTACCAGAATTTGTTAGGCCAGACTTTTCAGAAGAAAAGTTCAAGAAAGCAGCAGATATTAAACTACAAGAAGTAGAAAAAGACGGCGTGGCACCTGATGATTTCTACTTAACTCGCCATATGCCAACATTCTATAAAGTAGCTGGCGAATGGCAACTACCAGAACATACATCAATCAACTGTGTTGCAGTCCTAAAAGATGGCAAAATCGAAATAGTTGAGATAAGAGAGCTTAAAAAAGGTGACCAAGTTGTAGTAAGCGAGGACGGCAAAATCGAAGACGGCATCTTTGTTTATAACAATGCCTTCCCAGACGATGTATATTCTAAACCAGGTAAGGCTGTAGAAACATCATTTTCTGAAGACTATGACAACCTATTCGAACTCTTACAACACGAAAGAGATTCAGAAGATGGTTATATAGTATGGGTACTAGGTCCTTCAGTAGTATTTGACTATGATACAAGAAAAGCCCTTAACCAATTAGCAGAAAATGGCTATATCAACTGTCTACTAGGCGGAAACGCTATGGCAACCCATGACCTTGAAGGTGGATTTTTAAATACAGCTCTTGGTCAAAATATCTACACCCAAGAAAACCAACCAATGGGTCACTATAACCACCTTGACCTTCTAAACGAAGTTAGAACAACAGGTTCAATTAAAGATTTCATCGCAAGCGGAAATGTAAAAGATGGTATCATCAAGACACTATCAGATATGGACGTTCCATTTGTGTTATCAGGATCAATTAGAGATGATGGCCCTCTTCCAGAAGTAATCGGTGATGAAGATAGAGCCTTATCAGAAACAAAGAAAGAACTTGACAAGGCAACAGTAATTATTTGTATAGCAACTATGCTCCACTCCCTATCAGTAGCCAACATGGCTTCTAGCTATAGGATTAGAAAAGATGGAAAAATTTCACCAGTATATCTCTACTGTGTAGACGTAACAGAAAACGTAGTTCACAAGGTAGGAGCAGCTAGGGAAAATCTTGCCTATGTACCAATGGTAACAAACGTACAAGATTTCGTAGTAAACTGTGAAAAAGCTCTAGTAAGTCCAGCTAATAAGGCTTTCGCTAGAGAAATGGAAATTCCTGAAATGGAATATGTAGAAGCAGGAAAAAAAGCTGATAGCAACGAAGGAGAGATACAATAATGAAATTTGAAATGCCAAAATACCATCATCCAGATTTTGAAAAAGATTTTTTAAAAAATGCACCAAATGTAACCCTTGAAGAAGTAAAGGTAGATGGTCTAAGCCCAAGAAACTACCACGCTCTTTCAGTTTATCCAGAATACTTCAAAATAAACGATAAATGGGTTCTAGCAGCAGAATCAAGAATGGATACAGTTTGTGTAGCCAACGACACTCCAGGTGAAGAAAGCGTAAATATAGTTGAATTTAGAAACCTTAAAAAAGGTGACAAGGTAGTAATCGGACGTACAGAAGACGCATCAGAAGGTATCTATGTTTGGACCCAAGGCTTCCTAGAAGAAGACGCCCACCAAGACACCTTCGCCTTTAGGGCAGGCCGCTCTAGAGAAACAGCCTTCTCAATAGACTACGACAACCTCTATGAAGTATTAAAATATGAAAAAGCTAACCATGGTTATGTAACCCTAATTGTAGGTGCAGCTCTAGCCCTTGATAGAGATTCAAGAGCAGCGCTTGAAAGACTAGTGAGAAATGGTTATGTAAATGCAATTTTCTGTGGTACAGAAACTGCAGCCTTCGACCTTGAAAAAGGAATCTTCGGCACAACTTGGGGCCAAGAAAAATTCGAAAAAGAACAAAACACAACCAAAAACCTATACAAAACAATCAACCTAGCAAGAAAATACGGCTCAACCAAAGCCCTTGTAGAAAGCGGACTTGTAAAAGACGGCTTCATGAAAGCCTGTGTTGAAATGGACGTTCCAGTAGTAATAGCAGGCACTATCCGTGATAGACTAGGCCTTCCTGAAACAATCAACAACGTCTATGATGCTCAAAACGAAATGAGAAAACACGCTAGAAAAACATCTACAATCATCATGATGGGCGCAATCCTTTATACAATCGCAACAGGAAATATGACCCCATCATACAATGTATTTGACGGCGTTGTAAGACCAGTATATATGTACACCATAGACATCCAAGAATTCGCAGTAAACAAACTATCAGACAGGGGAACAGTAACAGCTGTTTCAATGGTAACAAACGTTCAAGACTTTATCAGAAACGTAGATCGAGCCTTAAACAGTTAATATTAAGGAGAAGCAATGAAAAAAATCGTACTTGCCCTAGGCGGAAACGCACTAGGAAATAGCCCAGAAGAGCAAAAAAAAGCTGTAGCAGAAACTGCTAAATCAATCGTAGACCTAGTTGCAGCAGGCAACAAGGTCATAATCTCACACGGCAACGGCCCACAAGTAGGCATGATCAACCTAGCCATGGACACAGCAAGCAAATCAGAAGCAAAAACAGCTGAAATGCCATTTGCTGAATGTGGAGCTATGAGTCAAGGTTATATAGGATACCATCTTCAAAACGCTATCGAAAACGAACTTGCAAAAAGAGAAATGGACCAAACCGTAGTATCACTTGTAACCCAAGTATTGGTAGACAAAGAAGACCCAGCCTTCAAAAATCCAACCAAGCCAATTGGATCATTCTATTCTAAAGAAGAAGCAGACAAACAAGCAGAAAAAGGCTTCGCCTTCAAAGAAGACGCAGGCAGGGGATACAGAAGAGTAGTACCAAGCCCAAAACCAATCAACATAGTTGAGAAAAAAGCAGTTGAAAAACTCTACAACGATGGAATGATCGTAGTAGCAGCAGGTGGCGGCGGCATCCCTGTAATCAAAGAAAATGACAAGCTAATCGGAGTTGACGCAGTAATAGATAAGGACTTCACATCTGCAAAAGTTGCTGAACTCGTAGGAGCAGACACCCTTGTAATACTCACAGCAGTAGAAAAAGTAGCCATTCACTTTGGTGAGCCAAACCAAGAATGGCTAAGCCACCTATCAGTAGAAGAAGCTGAAAAATACCTAGCAGACGGTGAATTTGCAGAAGGATCAATGAAACCAAAAATCGAAGCGGCCCTATCCTTTGTAAAATCAAAAGAAGGCGCAAAAGCATTAATCACATCCCTAGAAAAAGCTCTAGACGGCCTAAAAGGCGAAACAGGAACCTATATAGGATAACATTGATGAAAATTTAAAAGTCAATAGACCTCTGAAAAAAATACGGGCATCAAGCTCGTATTTTTTTGAGTAAAAAACATGGCGATTTTTATAATAATATTCTCACCAGTCAAAGTTTTATATGCTATCATTGCAATAGGCTTTGAAAGGATTTCTGGACTTTATCAAAGATTAGCTTATTTTAATTAATAGTCTAGACTTAGCGATTAAAATGGGAGTTTGGCGAGGAGTTTATTTTATTATATTTTCCTAATCTGTTATAATTAAATTATGATAAGTAATTAGCAGGATGAAGGAGGATGCTAAAAGTATTCCGGAATTTGTTCTGAAAAAGAATTTAATAGGAGAAGAATATGGATAACACACAACTAGCAAAAGAAATTGTTGCCAAGGTCGGTGGTAAGGATAATATTTCTTCCTACGAGCACTGTGCAACTAGGCTAAGGCTTATGCTAAAAGACTTCGACAAGGTTGATGATGAGGCAATTACAGATCTTCCTGGAGTTCAGGGAACAAACACTGCCAACGGTCAATATCAAGTGATTTTAGGACCAGGTAAGGTTAATCTAGTGACATCTGAGGTTGGGAAAATCGTAGGCGACGGGGCGAGCACCGTCAAGGAAGAAAAGGCAGAGGGAAATATCATCCAGAGGGGAGTTAAGACCCTTTCTGATATTTTTGTCCCAATCATTCCTGCTATCGTTGCTGCTGGTCTTTTGATGGGTATTAATAATATTTTGACCAGCCCATTTTTTAACGGTAGGACCCAATCAATCGTTGAAATTTACCCACAAATAGCAGACCTCGCTGCCATGATAAATGTATTTTCATCTGCAGCCTTCGCATTTTTGCCAGTATTAATAGGATTTTCTGCGACCAAGAAATTTGGGGGCAATCCTTATTTGGGAGCTGCCATGGGCATGATCATGGTCCATCCAGAACTTTTAAATGCCTACGCTTTGGGAACCACACCTGCAAGTGAGATTCCAGTTTGGAAGGTACTTGGTTTTGCCATTCCTGCTGTAGGCTACCAGGGAACAGTTTTGCCAGTTCTTGCTGTGGCATGGATTTTATCAAAGATTGAAAATTTCCTCCACGACAAGACCCCAATTTGGCTTGATAACCTAACAACACCTTTGCTTGCGACTTTGATTACATCTATCATTACCTTTGCCCTAGTGGGTCCTGTGATGAGAAACGCAGGGGATGCCCTAACAGCAGGAATTACCTTTATCTACACCAAGCTCGGATTTTTGGGTGGGGCAATATTTGGTCTTTTATATGCACCAATCACCCTTACAGGTATGCACCATTCTTTTATCCCAATCGAAACCCAGCTAATAGCCAACCAAGCTGTAAGTGGAGGATCTTTTATCTTCCCAACAGCTTCTATGAATAATGTCGCCCAGGGTGCGGCTGTTCTCGCAGTTTTATTTACAACTAAGAACGAAAAAATGAAATCAACTGCCGCTGCTTCTGGAATTTCTGCCCTACTTGGTATTACAGAACCAGCCATGTTTGGTATCACCCTTAGACTTAGGTATCCATTTATAGCAGCTATCATAGGCTCTGCTCTTGGTTCTGCCTATCTTGCCCTAAGACACGTCCTTGCAATTGCCTTAGGTGCGGCAGGACTTCCTGGCATTATCTCAATAAGACCAGAATCTTGGGTAGACTTTATAACAGGACTTGTAATTTCAATGGCTTCTGCCTTTATCCTTACAATTGTCTTCCAGAAAGGTAATATGTTTGCGGTCAAAGACTCTAAAGAAGAAAAGGTGAGTGAGCCTAAGTCTCAAAAAATCGAAGAAAAAACAGCTGGCAAAGTTATAATCCTAAACCCTGTTAAGGGAGAGGTAGAAAATATAGAAAAATCTGTCGACCCAACCTTTTCCTCTAAGATGATGGGCGATGGTCTTGCAATCAAGCCATCTGAGGGTAGAGTCTACGCCCCAATGGATTCTAAGGTTGAGTCAATTTTCTCAACAGGCCACGCTGTTACCCTTTCATCAAAAGAGGGAGTAAATATTTTAATCCACATCGGTGTTGATACTGTAAGCCTAGAAGGCAAGGGCTTTACCAAGCATGTTAAAGACGGCGATGAGATAAAGGCAGGAGACTTACTAATCGAATTTGATCCAGCATATATCAAATCTCAAGGCCTTTCCAACCAAACAATGTTGATTGTTATGGATTCAGAGAATATGGATATCGACTTTGACCTTGGAAATAAAAATGCTAAAGAAAAGGTAATGGAAATTAAGAATGCTTGATAAAAAAATCTACCAAGAGGCTTCCCAAAAAAGAAAAGAAATGAAGGAAAGGGTGTCAACCGACCCCTTTCTTTTAGACCTTCACGTTTATCCAGAAACAGGTTGGCTAAATGATCCCAACGGTCTTTGTTATTATGAAGGACTTTATCATTTGTATTTTCAATATTCACCCCTTGATGCAAAAAGGGGTGATATAATCTGGGGTCATGTGAGTTCGCCAGATTTTTTGACCTATAAGAGTGAAGAACCCTTTATTTTTACGGATTCCCCCCTAGATAAGGACGGGGCCTATTCGGGTTCCGCCTTTATAAAGGACGGAAAAATTAATTTCTTTTACACAGGTAACGTAAAATACGAGGGAGATTATGATTATATCATAGCAGGACGTGATCATAACACCATAAAGATAATTTCAGATGGTTATGATTACGATACAAAAATTCTAGTCATGGATCATGACGATTATCCAGCCGATATGACAAGACACATCAGAGACCCAAAAATTTACGAAAAAGATGGGGCTTATTATATGTTTTTGGGAGCTAGAGCTTTTTCCAACAAGGGTATGGTTTTGATTTTTAAGTCCCAAGACCTTACGAAATTTACCTACCACATGAGGGTCGAAACCCCTTATGACTTTGGTTATATGTGGGAGTGCCCAGATTATTTTGAAATTGACGGCCAAGGAATCTTGATTTGCTGTCCACAAGGTTTAGAGAGCGGGGAATACCGTTTCCAGAATATCTACCAGGCAGGCTATTTCCCACTAGATATTGATTTGAAAAATAAAACCTATAAGCTGGGTGACTTTGTAGAATTAGACTATGGTTTTGATTTTTATGCCCCTCAGACCTTTGAAGATCCGGCTAAAAGACGCATATTGATAGGATGGATGGGTATGCCTGATGCAGACTACACAAATCCTATCGGCTATGATTGGCAACACGCACTTACCATCCCAAGAGTCTTGACCTATGAAAATGGCAAAGTCTACCAAAGGCCGATTGAAGAATACCAAAGACTAAGGGATAGGAAAATCTCTCTAGAAAAGGGCACAGCCTATGATGGGAAAGTCTTTGAGGCTGTGGTTAAAAATATGAGGGGAGATTTTGCTGTAAATATCAGGGAAGATGTGACTTTGACATACGAAAATGGAGTTTTAATTCTCGATATGGGCACAAGCTCTTACGGAAGAAAGCTCCGAAAAATAAAAATTGACCATATCGAAAAACTTCAAATTTTTTCCGATAAGTCCAGTCTAGAAATCTTTATAAATGGCGGGGAGAAAGTCATGACAACTAGGGTTTATTCTGATAAATACGTCTTCAGCACAAATGATTTTGACTTTAAAATCTATCCTCTAAGGCCACTTATTTTTCAATAAGGAATTCAAATGCAAATTAGAATTAAAGATTTTGAGGAGCTCACAACAAGAGAGCTTTACGAAATTTTAAAGTTAAGGGTTGATGTCTTTGTTGTAGAACAAGCCTGTCCCTACCCAGAAATAGACGGCAAAGACTACGAGGCAATCCATATTTATTTGGAAAATCAAGGATATATCCTAGCCTATGCTAGAGTCTACGAAGAAGACGGCGAGATTCACCTAGGCAGGGTCATCTCCAAAGAAAGAAGGAAAGGCTACGGTAGTCTTATCCTAAAAGAGTCGATAAAGGCAGCGACTGATAACTATAAAACCACAAAAATTCACATAGAAGCCCAAACTTACGCCCAAAATTTATATGCCAAGGCTGGTTTTGTGAAAGACTCTGAGGTATTTTTGCTAGATGGAATTGAACATGTGAAGATGGTTTTGCAAATAAAATAAGATTTAGGGAGCAAGTCTCCCTTTAATTTTGAAAATTTGGGTATAAGTATAAGAGGTTAATTATGGAAACTTACACTAATGAATTTCACAACAAGCATACATACATAAAAATAGATGACATAGAAAAGGTAAATTTGAGTGATTTAGAAGCTTTAGCCAAGGATAGGCCCTTACAGATTGGGATCTATTCTGATCAGCTAGATTTAATTGAGTTTTTGAAAAAGGCTGATTTTATCCTCAAAAGAAAGTGCTACGAAGTGGAAGCGACTGAGAAAGATTTGAAAAAACCTTTAGAGCCAACAAAAAGCAAAGGTAAACTCACAAAAAAGGGAGAAGAAGCTTTTGAAAAGGCGGCAGCTTTAGTTTTTGCATATTACAAAAGGACCCACGAGTCCGTAAGCTCATTGACTGTTGGCCTTGAACAATTCAAAGAAATCCTCCCAGAAAAAGCTTTTTATTATGAAGAAAAGGGGCAAGTCCTAATGACAGCCTTACTAGAAAATGAAGAAATCGCCTACCTAGGAGGTCTTGACGACTCGGTTGAGGATGATTTTATAAATGATTTGCTAGTTTATTTATTCAAAAACTACCAAGAAATTTTCTTCGAAGCCGACAACACAGATCCACTGGCGACTAGGTTAAGGGGAAAATTTATCTCAGAAGCAGAAATTAGCTACGATACTTATGTAAAAGCAAAGTTAAAAAAATAAAAGGAGAGAAAATGGCAACAATCAATAGTGGTATTTTTGGTGATTCTAATACCTTTAACTTAAAAGAAATTAATATTGAAAAAGTTAGAAGTGAAGTTTTGGACTTCTTTGTAGTAGGTGAAGAGGTGATATCAGCCTTTGAAACTATAAGGGACCAAGTCGTTTTTACTAATAAGAGGATTTTGGTGGTAAACGTTCAAGGCATTACTGGCAAGAAAAGGTCATATCTTTCTTATCCATATTCCAAAATTCAATACTTTGGGATAGAAACTGCCGGAGTTTTGGATATTGATAGCGAATTGATTTTGGCCTTTAACGACGGAACTAGTCTAAGTTTTGACTTTAAGACAAATGTCGATATAGTTGGAATTTCAAGGATGATTTCAGAATTCGTCCTATAAAATAGAAACGAGGAATATTATGTATCCATACGGATTTTACTTTGATAAAACCTATTTTTTAGTCTTGATAGGCCTTGTGATTTCAATGCTGGCCCAGGCTAATATCACTTCTAAATTTAATAAATACAAAAAAATCAGATCAAAACGCGGGTTAACAGGGGCCCAGGCTGCCCAGATGGTGCTTGATTACAATAATTACAGGGATATCTCTATTAGGAAGGTAGGTGGGTCTTTGTCAGATTATTTCAATCCTTTGACCAAGGAAGTCGCTCTATCAGCAACTTCTTTTAATGATTCATCAATTGCATCTTTGGCAGTAGCTCTTCATGAAATTGGGCACGTTATACAATTTAAGGAAGGATATATTCCTTTAAAGGTCAAATCCTATATGGTGCCTGCTGTTAATTTTGGATCTAGGTTATCTTTTCCAATAATTTTGGCAGGGGTGTTTTTGTCCCAACAAAAATTAATAACTATTGGACTTGCCTTATTTTCCCTTACACTTTTATTCCAAATTGTGACTCTACCTGTGGAATTTGATGCATCAAGGCGTGCTATAGTGGCTCTTGAAAGGTCTCGAATTTTAGATGAAAACGAAATTTCTGGAGCGAAAGATATGCTAAGGTCTGCAGCCCTCACCTATGTGGCAGCAACCCTTGCTACAGCCCTTCAATTACTAAGGCTCTTCCTCTTGTTTGGGGATAGGAATAGGCGCGATTAAGAAAGTTTTTATCAAGTGCTCGTATAAATCTATAGCTACTTACTTGGTCATATTTCTTTTGTAAGCTTTTATTTGTTAGGCAAAAATAAGGGCACTTGAAAAAATTTTTTTAAAATACAACACTAATTAAAAGATGAGCGCTTGCGGTTTTTCTGGGGCGCTTTTGTTTTGCAAATAAATTTATTTTGTAAATTCCAACTAAAATAGTATAATTCATTTAGGGAGCTGGGCTTCCTTTATTTTAAAAATAATGGTCAGAGATAGTCAGTAAGCTTCGACCATTAAATCATAGAAAGACAGGAGATTATGGCAGGTTTAACTAATCAAATAGAAAGATTTATAAAGCTTATGCTTGAAGATAGTGTTGACGGAGCCTTGGAAATTGGGAGAAATGAGCTGGCGAGCCAGTTTGATTGTTCTCCAAGTCAGATTAATTATGTCCTTTCAACTAGGTTTACTCCACACAATGGCTACTTGATTGAGAGTAGGCGTGGTGGCAATGGCTTTATTAAGATTATAACTATTGTTGAAGAAGATGATTATGTTTCCTATTTACTTAGGAATTTAGCTAAGGAGATGAGCGAATCAAATGCCAATAATCTTTTTAGAGACCTTTACGAGAGGGAATATTTTAACAAAAACGAGTACCTGATGGCAAGATACGCTACAAGTGATAAGACCCTGGCAGATATAGAAGCCAAGGGCCGCAATACTGTTAGGTCCTCGATTGTAAAAAGCCTTCTGTTGAGTATTTTGGCAAGGAGTTAGTATGAAATGTGATAAGTGTGGCAAGGAAGCTAGTGTGAGCCTGAAGGTGATTTTTAACGGCAATAGCCATAATATTCATCTTTGCTCAGATTGTATAAAAAAATATTCTAATATACCAGACGATGTGGATCCAAGAAATATAAGTAACGAAAATATTTCTTTTAATCCAAAGGATTTAGAAGGACTTTTGCAAAAGTTTATCCCAAGTCTTGAGGAAGTTATCGATGGATTTTATGAATATAAATATAACCAGGCTAACAAAGAATTATCCTATATCTTAAAGGTAGATGAAAAATCTTGCCCATATTGTGGCAATTTAGAGTCGAATATTAGAAATGGAGTATTTGGTTGTGCTTATTGCTATAAGCTAGATAAGGATTTAACAGGTAAGGTGTTGAAAACTTACAACAACTTTAGCGAATATAAGGGAACTTATCCTAGGGCAGAAAGAGAATTTAAGGAAGTGGCTGATGAGATAAAAGTCCTATCTCAAAGGCTTAACGAATCTGTAGAAACAGAGGATTATGAGCTTGCTGCTGACCTAAAGGAAAAAATTGATAAACTGAATATGCAGGTGAAAAATTGATAGATTTTGCAAAAGATATCCTCATCTCTACAAACCTATCTCTAAGGCGAAATATCAAGGGCTATGATTTTCCGACAACTATGACCTTTGATGAGAGCCTTGTAATAATGGATATGGTGAGAAGTGTTTTTGGAGACAGGCTAGTTTTGCTTTCTGATTTGGATGACGGAACCATTGATAGATTGATTTCAGAAATGGTCCTAAGTCCAGATGTGACAAGTAAACTTGCTCAGGTTGGTATCATTTTTGAGGGGGACACTACCCTTGTAATCAATGATAGGGACCATATTTCCATAAATATTTCTAACTTTGACTTGGATTTGACTGGTGCTTACAAAAAGGCAGTTGAAATTGAAAAAGTTCTTGATAGTCATTTTGATTTTGCCTTTTCTAGCGAATATGGTTATTTGACAAGCGGGGCGAGAAATGCGGGAACAGGTCTTGAAATTTGGATAAAATTATTCCTCTTTGGCCTAATTGATAATCCAAAGACCTATGCAGGTTTTGAGCAAGCTATGGTTTATGCTGGTCTTTACCCACAAAAATTTGTTCCGCATGGCTTAAAATCATACGCAGATGACCTATACTTGCTAAAAAATTACGGTAATTATAGGGAAAAACCAGAAGCCTATCTCAAAAAGATAGAAAAGAATTTGGAAATTCTTGTTAAAAATGAGAGAAGGTTTAGGAGAGATTACAGGATTTTAAATAATACAGACGATAGAGAAGTAGAAGAAGAGATTGATTTGATAGAAAAAAGCTTAGAAAGTGGTTTGGTTAAGAGTCTTGATAAGATGATGAAGGCCCTTTATAGGCTTAAAAAATACCAGCTTTTGGGCTTTAATATAAAATTATCGGAAGAAGAAATTAACAATTTGATAAAAAAACTTTCTTCACACAAATATAAGGAAAATTTCGATGCCGCAAGGTACGAATTTTTGATCAAAGAAATGGGGGATAGCCATGGAAAATAATAGATTAAATAAACTTACCCAGCAGGCTAGACGTGAGTCCTATAGTCTAAACCACGACTATATAGGTACAGAACATTTGCTCCTTGCCCTCATGAAAACAGGGTCAGGGGCGAGTAAGGCTTTAGAGGCAGCAGGTGCGAACTATGAGCTTTTAAGGTCTATTGTTATTAATAATATTGGCAGGGGAACAGCTGTTAGACCTGCTACAGAATATAGTAAAAAAGTAAGAAAAATTTTGGAAACTGCGAGATTTTACGCCAATAATAGGCGTGCTCTTGCAACTAGCGAAGAAGATGTTCTTTTAGCTATCATAAATGATGAGGATTCCTTCACAAACATCATGTTTTTGCTATCTGGAGTTGAAAAGGATACGATTAAAAAGCAACTATTAAGCTTAGTTAGGGCTGAAAAGTCTGAGGGAAAAACAAGTTCAAAATTTAGTGAAAATATTACAAATTATTGCACTAATCTAAATGACTTGGCAAAGGCAGGAAAAATTGACCCGGTAATTGGGCGTGAAGATGAGATTAAAAGAATCATCCAAATTCTTATGAGAAGGACAAAAAACAACCCAATCTTAATTGGAGAACCAGGCGTTGGCAAGACTGCTATCGCAGAAGGGTTAGCAAGTGAGATTGTAAAAGGCAATCTCCCTGCTATTATGAAGGATAAAACCATCCTAAGTCTTGATTTAGCATCAATGCTAGCAGGTACCAAGTACAGGGGTGATTTTGAAGAAAGGCTTAAAAAATTATTTGAAGAAGCTGCTAACCGTGATGATTTGATTCTCTTTATAGATGAGTTTCACATGGTCTTAGGGGCTGGTGCTGCTGAGGGGTCAATGGATGCTGCAAATATCCTAAAACCAATTTTAGCCAAGGGAGATCTTCAGATAATTGGCGCTACAACTATTGATGAATACAGAAAACACGTAGAAAAGGACTCCGCTCTTGCCCGTCGTATGCAGGAAGTCCAAGTTGACGAACCAAGCCTTGAAGATTCTAAAAAAATTATCGAAGGTCTAAAGTCCATGTATGAAGACCACCACAAGGTAAAAATCACAGATGAGGCCATAAAAGCGGCTGTTGACCTATCTGATAGGTATATTACCGATAGGTTCTTACCAGATAAGGCAATCGACCTAATTGACGAAGCTTCATCAAAGCTAAGGATTTTGGCTTTTAACGATGAGGAAGAAAATACAGATACAAGGGAAGATATCCTAGAAAAATTAAAGGCAGAAAAGGACCAGGCTGTTCTAGATCAAGATTTTGAAAAGGCAGCAAAACTTCGTGATATTATAAATCAAAAGAAATTTGATTTAGAAAATGAAAAGAAAGAAGATGGACAAGGCTATAAGCTAGCTATTTCTTATGATGATATAGCAAATATTGTTGCTTCTTGGTCCAAGGTTCCAGTTGAAAGACTCACAGAGGATGAAAAATTAAAGTATGCCAAACTTGATAAGAACTTGGCTGGCACAGTTATTGGCCAAGATGATGCCATAAACTCAGTAGCAAGAGCTATCAAAAGAGCTAGAGTAGGCCTCAAAGACCCTAAAAAACCAATAGGTTCCTTCATTTTTGTCGGTCCTACTGGTGTTGGTAAGACTTATCTTGCTAAAAGCCTTGCTGAGGCACTTTTTGGTTCAGAAGACAGGCTGATTAGGATGGATATGAGTGAGTATATGGAGAAATTTGCTGTAAGTCGTTTGGTAGGATCTCCTCCAGGCTATGTTGGTTATGAGGAAGGTGGTCAGCTTACAGAAGCTGTAAGGACCAATCCATATTCTGTAATTCTTTTTGACGAAATTGAAAAAGCCCACCCAGACGTTTTCAATCTCCTTCTTCAAATCCTAGATGACGGAAGATTAACAGACGGCCAGGGAAGGACTATTGACTTTAAGAATACTATAATAATCATGACCTCAAATGTTGGTGTATCAAGCCTTCAAAGAGCGACATCAATCGGTTTTGACCTGGCAGAAGATAAAGAAGAGGCCGATAACGAACGCAACAAAGAAATAATAACAAAGGCTATTAAAGATTCCTTTGCACCAGAGTTTTTAAATAGGCTTGATGAAACCATCATGTTCAATTCCCTAAGCCAAGATGATATTAGGAAGATAACAGGTCTTATGCTTGAAAAAACCAGGGATAGGCTAAATGAAATCGGCATAGAAATCGCCTATGACGATAGGGTTGTAGACATACTCGCTAGGGAAGGCTTTAACTCTGAATACGGGGCAAGACCATTAGAACGCCACATCACAAAGATGATAGACGATAGGCTAGCTGAAGATGTTCTTGATAATAAACTAGACAAGGATATGACCATTAGGTTATACGTTCAAAAAGATAAATTGTGTTTCAGGAATATTACAAAGAGTAAAATTTCTAAGACTTCTAAAGAAGCACAAAAAGTAAATTAAAATTTTGCCTAGGGGAATTATTCTCCTAGGTTTTTTTATCTGAGACTAATGGTAGTAAAAAAATTTACTAAGGTATTACTCCTTCCAATGATTTGGCATCTCATAGCCGTAAGGCTTGTTATTAAATTGGGATAGGGCTTCAGTTGGCAAAGTTTCTACGGTCTTAAAAATTTTTCAAGGTGCAAAGCACCGCAGCAGAAATTTATGAAAAACTTTATGTAATTTTGAGCTAGCCTGCCCGGATCATGGAGGGCCCGTGCGGAGCACCTCGCAGCGAAGCGAGAGAGAAATAGTAAAAAAATTCATTCTTTATTTCTTATCGATTAGGCTCAAGTTAAACTAAGGATAGCAGTCTATATCCACCTTGTATTACTTATATTGTAAAATAGCTTAGGTAAATAAGGAATTTAATATGATTTTCTTTTTTATATCACAACTCAAATTTTGGGTAAAATATTAAAAAGAGGTGATTTTTTTGAATAAAGTATTAGATGAAATTATTGAGGAAATAGATGAGCGTTTTGGGGAAATGGTTGATTGTCGTAGGCATATCCACCACAATGCCGAGCTTTCTTTTGAGGAAGTGGAAACGGCTGAATTTGTCGAAGATTTTTATAAGGATAAGGATGTTAAAATCACAAGTCACATGGGCGGCAATGGCCTTAGGGTGGTAATTGACACTGGTAGGCCTGGTAAGACTATCGCCCTTAGGGCTGATTTTGATGCCCTTCCTATCAAGGAAGAAACTGGCCTTTCCTTTGCTTCTAAAAACGAGGGTGTTATGCATGCTTGTGGCCACGATGCCCACACAGCCTATCTTATGGTGCTTGCAGATATTCTCCGTGAGAAAAAAGAAAAACTTAGAGGCAAGATTGTAATTATCCACCAACACGCCGAAGAAGTTCCACCAGGAGGTGCCAAGGGGATGATTGAAGCTGGAGTCCTCGAGGGGGTTGATAATGTCTTTGGTATCCATGTTATGTCCGCCATGGATTACGGGACAATCCAATATCACAAGGGCAATACCCAGACCGGCAGGGCCATGTTTAAGATAAAATTCCAAGGAAAGGGCGGCCACGGATCTATGCCACACCTATCAAACGATTCAATTGTAGCCGCAAGTCATTTTGTGACAGCCGTTCAAACGGTCGTAAGTCGTAGACTTTCTCCTTATGAGGTAGGAGTTGTGACCATTGGTTCTTTTGATGGCAAGGGTACTTTTAATATCATTAAGGATTCTGTGACTGTCGAAGGCGATGTCAGGGCCATGGCAGATGAGACTAAAAAGACAATTGAAGAGGAAATCAAGACTATAGCCAAGGGAATTGGGGAGACTTTTAAGGTCGGAGTTGAAATAGAATACACCGACGATTATCCAGTTTTATACAACGACCCTGAGATGACCCAGCTGGTTGTGGATGCTGTTAAGGAAGCAGATATCAAGGAAGTAACAGATATTATCGACTGCGGACCTCAACCACCATCAGAAGATTTTTCTTATTATGCAAAAGAAAGACCATCCTGCTTTTTCTATGTAGGAGCAAAAAAGGAAGATGCCCCATATCCACACCACCACCCAAAATTTGACATCAGAGAAGATGCCATGAAAATTTGCGCCAAGGCCATGGCTGCTGTTGTGGTGAAGTATTTGGGGGAAGATTAAATTAGGTTTGGCTAAAGCTAGTAAAGCTTGATTTTTGTCCGATAGGATTTTTAATGAAACTGACTAGAAAGAAACTATTTCCAATGGGAACACAAAAAGACAGGAGAACTCGACTAACTCCTGTCTTTTTTGTTGGCTAGTTATTATTTTTAAATAAGCTATCTAACCATTTGCAAATATAGTACTAATTATACTTGCCATGATAGCTAATAGAAAAGATTCTATCCAATGTGAACATCCCCTTTCTGTTACCAGTATGGGGATAGTAACATAATAATTATAACAGATTTTTATATATTTTTCTTAAAAATAATAGGAATCAGTTTAATAAAATAGCAGATTTCCTAAAAAGAAGTATAATGAATCTACCATAAAGAGAAGGGGAGAGACAAGCTCTGTGATCCTTCAGCAACCTACTTTTTGTAAGGTGCTAAAGCTTGGCTGATGGATTTTTATCACATCCATCGGGGCGATGGGTGTTTTTTCGTGCCCAAAATTTATTTTTTAAATTGACTAGCGTATTTATGTTGATATAATATCTGAGTAATAATTTGAAAGGAATTTATATGAACACTTTAGTTTTTCAATCAGATTTTGGTTTAGGAGACGGGGCAGTCTCTGCCATGCACGGAGTAAGTTTTATGGTAAATCCAGACTTAGCCATAGATGACTTAACTCACGAAATAATGCCCTACAATATTTTTGAAGCATCTTATAGGCTTTTACAAACCATTAAGTATTGGCCAAAGGGAACAGTTTTCGTGTCAGTAGTCGACCCGGGAGTTGGGTCTAGTCGCCATTCTATAGTGGTAAAAACAAAATCAGGTCACTATATAGTTACACCAGATAATGGTACTATTTCTCACGTAGCAAAATATATAGGACTTGATTCCGCTAGGATTATTGACGAGATAAAGGATAGGCTTCCTTTTTCTGAAAATTCTCATACCTTCCATGGTAGGGACGTCTATGCCTATAATGGTGCAAAACTTGCTGGTGATACTTCTTATTATGATTCTCTAGATGAGCTTAGCCTAGATGACCTATGCTATGAACCTATAAAAGATGCGAAAATCACCGATGGGGTTATAGAAGGCACTGTAGATATCCTAGATATTAGGTTTGGATCTTTATGGACAAATATCAGCCTCGATTTGTTAAATGAAGCTGGTATCAAGCAAGGTGACATGATTAAGGTCATTATCTATTATAAGGACATAAAAAAATATGAAAATCAGATGACTTTTGGTCATTCCTTTGCAGATGTAGGCTTGGGAGAAACTGTAGCCTATATCAATTCGTTAATCAATCTTGGTATAGCAATTAACCAAGCGTCATTTTCTGCCACCTACCAAATCGGTACAGGAGCAGATTGGAGTATTTTAATTAAAAGGAGCGATAATGAAAAAGAATAATTCTATTACCACAATTGTGGCTATCGGTATTGGCGCAGCTGTATTTTTTATCTTAGGTAGGTACCTATCAATACCAGTTGGCTTTATACCAAACACATCAGTTGAAACAACCTATCCATTCTTGGCCTTGATGTCTGTTCTTTTTGGCCCAGTTGCAGGTGCTTTAATAGGCTTTATTGGTCATGCTATCAAGGACTTATTAACATACGGTCTATGGTGGTCATGGGTTGTAACATCAGGTATTACCGGCTTTGGATATGGTCTTGTTGGCTCAAAAATAAATATTAGCCAAGGAGAATTTACAAAAAAAGACATGGTTAAATTTAACCTTGGTCAAGTAATCGTAAATGTGATTTCTTGGGGTATTGTTGCACCAGTTTTAGATATTTTAATCTATTCAGAACCAGTAAATAAGGTTTTTGCCCAAGGTTTTGTATCAGCTGGCCTAAATTCTCTTGCGGTCGGTATCCTAGGTACAATTTTAATCACAGCCTATGCTAAGACAAGAACAGCAGACAATTCACTAAAAAGAGACTAGAAAGTATGGATAATAGGCAAGACCTCGTAGTTTTTGACAAATTCAATTTTAAATACAAGTCCCAGGTAGAGCCTTCGCTTTTTGATGTAGATTTGAGAGTAAAAAAAGGTGAGAAAATCCTAATCGTAGGCCCATCTGGCTCTGGCAAGTCTACCCTTGCAAAAAGCCTGAATGGACAAATCCCAAACACCTTTTCTGGTGATATAGGAGGCTCTTGCCTAATCAATGGAAAAGATTTGCAAGACTCGTCGATTTTTGACTTATCTTTATCAGTGGGAACAGTTCTCCAAGATACTGACGGACAATTTGTAGGTCTTACAGTTGCAGAAGATATAGCCTTTTCTCTAGAAAATGACAATGTAAGCCAGGAAGAGATGAAAAAAATTGTCCACAAGTGGGCTGATGAATTAAATCTTACCAAGCTTCTCGAAATGAAGCCTGGTGAATTATCTGGAGGGCAAAAACAATCTGTATCAATAGCCGGAGTCCTAGTTTCAGATGTGCCAATTCTTTTACTCGATGAACCTCTCGCAAACTTAGATCCTAAATCAGGAAGAAAAACCATGGAGCTTTTAAAAAGCCTAGTTGACAGGCTTGGTTATACAGTAATTGTTATCGAACACAGGCTTGAAGAGTCTCTTCTTCTTGACCCAGATAGGATAATTGCAGTTGACGGCGGAAAAATAGTTGCAGATTTAAATCCGACAGACCTTTTGAAATCAGATATCTTAGAGAAAATTGGTGTTAGAAGACCTCTTTATATAGACGCCATGAAATACTCTGGTATAGATATTTCAACTTACGATAGGCTAGGAGATTTTGATGAGGTTGATATAAAATCATCTGATCTTTTGAAAATAGAAGCCTGGGCAAAGCAAGAGGAAGCGCAAATTCATACAAAAACAGGTGAAGAAATTATAAAAATAGAAAATCTTAGCTTCGCTTATGAAGATGAGAATATTTTGGAAAATCTTTCGCTAAATATAGATAAGGGAGAGATAATTTCGATTTTAGGACCAAATGGAGCAGGGAAATCGACCCTAGCTAAACTAATGTGCGGTTTTCTAAGACCAAAATCAGGGAAAATTTTTATAGACGGTAAGGATTATAAAGATTTTTCTATAAAAGAAATTGCCGACAAGGTAGGTTTTATTCTTCAAAATCCTAATGCTATGATTTCTAAGACAATGATTTTTGATGAAGTTGCCTTTGGTCTAAGAGTGAGGGGAGTAGATGAAGAAATTATCAAGGGAAAAGTCCATGAAACCCTTGAAATTTGCGGCCTTTATCCATTTAGAAACTGGCCAATCTCAGCTCTTTCCTACGGGCAAAGACGCAGGGTCACAATAGCTTCGATATTAGTTTTAAATCCAGAAGTTATAATATTAGATGAACCAACAGCTGGTCAAGATTTTCATCATTACACAAAAATGATGGAATTTATAAGGAAAATTAATAAAAAATATGGCCTAACTATTTTGATGATAAGCCATGATATGCACCTAATAGAGGAATACACAGACAGGGCAATAGTAATCGGAGATAGGAAAATTTTAGCCGATACAAGTCCAGCCGAGCTTTTCACACAAAAAGACTTGATAAATAGGGCGAACCTTGCCGAAACTTCACTTTTTAAACTGGGTGATAGGCTAAAAACAATGAACGCCCTTGACTTTATTGAGAGTTTTATTGGCTATGAAAGGAGAAAGAGATGAATAACACCCTAGGTTATATCAAAAATGACACTGTAATTCACAGGCTTTCTGGTACAACAAAGCTTATCGCTTTTATCCTTCTTTCAGTAATAGTCATGACAAGTTATGACACTAGATTTCTAATTCTTGTCATGGTCCTATCGATTTTAGCTATGAAAATTGCAGAAATTCATTGGAAAGATGTGGATTTTTTGGTGAAAATTGTCGCAGTCTTTTCGCTTATAAATATCCTTGCAATTTATATTTTTGAGCCAGCCTACGGTGTGGAACTTTATGGGTCAAGAACTGTTATTTTTGGTACAGGAAGATATGCCCTAACTTTAGAGCAAGTTTTTTACGAATTTAATGTTGGACTCAAGTATTTTTCGACTATTCCTTTAGCTCTTGTATTTATCCTTGCTACAGATCCAAGCGAGTTTTCATCAAGTTTAAACAGGATAGGTTTATCTTACAAAATATCTTATGCTGTAGCCCTTGCCCTCAGATATATACCTGACATTCAAAAATCTTATTTTGATATCAGAGAGTCTTGCCAGGCAAGGGGCGTTGAAATGAGCGAAAAAGCAGGCTTTATCAAGAGAATAAAGGCGTCATCAAATATAGTGATTCCCTTAATTTTTGACAGCCTAGAAAGGATTGAAACCATAGCTCAAGCTATGGAACTTAGACGTTTTGGGAAAAATAAAACCAGGACTTGGTATAAAGCAAGACCCTTTGGGTCAAATGACCTTGTAGTTATAGCTATTACTTTTATTATGGTAGCGATTGGTATATCCCTATTTTTCCTAAACCAAGGTAGGTTTTACAATCCATTTATATAGAAAATTTAAAATAAAAAAAGCCCTCTTATTTTAGAGAGCTTTCAAGCTTTAATAGCTTATAGACCCTTAGGGGTCTTATTTTTTTGTTATTTTGTAATTTATACCGTTTACAAGCTCGACCTCATAAGGGCTTTCGGAAAAATATCCCTTTAGAAAATCCAACCTGTACTTGTGGTAGGATGATTCTTCGCCTTTCAGGTCATCAAGCTTAGCGTTTTCGATTTCAAAAGATTCGTGGTGGTCGTGGCTATGACCTCCTTCGCAAGAGGCATTTCTTGAATTTTCAAGGTCTATAGCGTCTTGGTATTTTTTGTGGAGGTTATTGTTGGTAATTAAATACAAACTTCCTCCGTCAAGGACGGCTGAAAGTCCCTGATCACAAGGCATACCGTCTAGTAGGTAATAATTTAGGTCGGTAAAAATTTGGTCAAAGCTAGAAAAATCTTTGCCCTTGCCACACTCTTGACCGAGTTTAAAAAGCTTATCACCAGGATTTTTGCAAAGGCTAAGGGCCTGGGCAAGACGACTTTCTACTATATCTATCTTTTCCTGGAGGTAGCCGTGGATATTTTCTTGGTCTAAGATTTCCTCTAGGGGCTTAGTTGAAACAGGCTCATATTTAATTTGTGAAAAATCTCCATCTAGCAAATAATCTGTTATTTTATCTTGAAATTTGATTTTTTCATACATTAAGTAGTGGATGGGTCCTAAAGTTTTTGACATACTTACTCCTTTTTATAAATTTTTAAATATAAAACCCGAGCTGAGTTCGGGAAAATTTTAGGCGTCTGACCTTGAAAAACTGTTTGTCATCTTGTTTGATGCCACATAGAGGACTTGACTGAGAAGGTCTTGACTTTCTTTTTTAAGCATTTCAGCGATTTTCTCGTTGGCTTCTTCTAGGATTTCTATTGAATTTTCCCTAGAAAGATTTTCGTTTACAACTTTCTCATCGGTTTTATAGATTATTTCCCAAGCAAAACTGCCGACTTTTTCTTGGTAGCGCTCTATTAAATTTGCTGTGTCTGCAAAATATGGGTCAGCAAGAGCGGCTATGATACGGTTTGCCCAGTAAAAACTTTCTGTGGTGACCTCTGCTGTAGTATCTCTTAAATATGCTGGTGTATCAGTGATATTTACATAAAATGGAGCCATGGCGTTAAAGACATTTGAGCCTAGGGCTAGCCATTCTATGGCTTTGATTGGATCTGGCATATCTTTTCTAATTTGAGTTAGGCCTAGGAAGTTATTCCTATTTATACCAATAGGGCGGAAGGCTCCAGCCATTGATTTATCGCCGTGTTTTTTGTATGGGTCGTAAGGGGTTGCTTGGAAGTGGTGAGAGAGGGCGTATTTGATATCTTCAACTGTAATTTTTCTCTCAGGCACTCTTGCCCATGGGATATCGTCATCGTCAGGTCTTAGGTCAGCATCAATACCATCGTAAGTATTTGACCTTGGATTGAAATATCTTTGCAAAATCCAAGCTCTAGGTGTGTTGTAGACATGATCTGCGTCAGAGTGACTGCCAAAGGCATCTCTTGGGTTAATATTTCCATCAAGAGATAGGTCAAGATGGTATTTTTCTATAAAATCCTTGAGGTCAGCTGAGCATAAGAAATTTTCGCCCTTGCCAAGTGCATCTTCTAAGTCAAAGAAATCTAGACCTAGTTGGTTTGGCATGATTACATAGGAATCGTCTGGAACTTTCCTTGCTATCCAGTGGTGACCACCAATGGTTTCTAACCACCATATTTCGTTCTCATCTTGGAAGGCAATACCGTTTTTCTCATAAGTACCATATTCTTCTAAAAGTGAGCCGAGGCGGATTACTCCTTCTCTAGCTGAATTTATATATGGAAGGACAATTGAAACAATGTCTTCTTCTCCAATTCCTCCAGGAACTTCTTCCTTATAATTATCATCGCCTTTATTGCCGACTTGTTGTTGGTAAACTATAAGGGGATCTGCGCCTAAGACTCTTTCGTTTGAAGTGATTGTTTCAGTTGCAGTCATTGCGACGTTTTTAGAATTTACCCCACATGCTGCCCAAATTCCTTGACCAGCTACTGCTTCTGGCATAGCTGTATAGGAAAGTGGATTGGAAGGCAATGGAATTTCCACCTTAGAAATTACTGATTTATAGACCTTTGGTTGGTCTTCTTTTTTAACAAAAACGAATTTTTTTGCATTATATTGCCCACTTCCAGAATCTTCATTTCTGGCAACTAGGGTTGAACCATCAAAGCTTGCATTTTTACCTACAAGTATAGTTGTACATGACATAATTAATCTCCTTTTTTCTTATATAAATAGTGTACCTTATGCTAAAAAAAATAAAATATCAAAGAAAAAATATTTTTTTTAAAAATGAAAATAAGAAATTTAAGCTTGCAAATGGCATAGTTTCAACCATATTTTTTTCGTTGATAAAACGTTATAACTTCAATATCGATAACGATTCCGATATTTTATTGACATAATTCTAAATATTAGATATAATGAGGATATGATAAACGCTTTCATATCATTTTTAGGAGGAAATATGAAAAAAGGAATAAAATCAATAATGGCCTTATCACTTGCAGTTATCATGACAGCATGTGGTGGAGCTAAGAACGGTGGAAAAGAAGCTGCTGATAGCGGCAAGGAAGCAAACAAGGATGCTAGTGCAAAATTAACAGTTCAAGCAGAAGAAGGCTGGGTAGATTATTACAAAGCTGCTGCAGAACGTGTTAAGAAACAATTCCCAAATGCAGATATCGAAATCAAAACTGTAGGAGCATTTGATCACTTAGATATCTTAGATGCTACAGACGCTTCAAACGAAGACGTTGCTGACTTATTTGCGATTCCAGCTGATAGACTATATGGTCTACATGGAAATGATATTTTAGCTGCTATTGATTCAAAGAAATTAGCAGATGAAATTGGTGGTTGGGATGATTTTGATAAGGGAATCGGTGGAAACTTCAAGATTGATGGTGAATATTTTGCTTTCCCATTCAACATTGAAACTCTTATAACTTATGTAAATACAGCAAACGCTAAAGAGAAAAACGTTGACCTTTCAAAACCAATCGAAATCAACGATGTAGCTGATGAATCAACTGTTTTACTACCAATCTTTGATGCTT
>NZ_CAUPHG010000012.1:0-26731 GCF_963510915.1 uncultured Anaerococcus sp.
CCCTTCTTCTACCCTATATTTTACCAAGTCTTTGGTCTCTCGATAAAAACCATCTGTTGTCCAAGTTACAACTTCCTTGTATTTTAGGCCCCTTTCTTTAAACAAGACCTCCATGGCAAAAATAGCCAGAGGATTTAGGTCTATATACCTTGCTGGTTTAACATAATGAAAACTAGCTCCTTCATCTCTCAAGGCTCTAACAGGAACTAGAAATGTCGACTCGGCAATATCTACCAAGCTACCACAAGTGCCGGTGCTAATAATTTCCCTTACTCCATATCCAATTAGCCAATCCATTAGTTGGGCTGATGGTGCAGATCCTACCGGAGCTTGGACAAGGCAAAGTTCCTGGCCCTTGTGCTTTAAAAGATAAACTGGATAGGTCTTTGTCGCAGACTCAAACTCCGCAACTTTCTTAGCCTTGTTTTTTAAGGCATATTGGTCAATATAATCTCCTAAGAATCCATAAACACATTTCCTAGCTAGGTTTATGGCTAGGTCTTCATGGGTCGGCATAATAACCGATTCATAGGCGTCATCAAATTCTAAAATTGCAAGTTCATTTTTGTGGAGCATTGGCAAAATTTTCCTATCTTTTAATAATTTTTAAAACAAACAGTCAATAAATTTCCTGCTTTTATGAAATATTATCCTAGCCCCTTCTTATTTTATCAAGCCATTCTTGATTGGCTGGGTCATTTGAAAACCTAGTATTTTTGTCAAGACTTGCCAAGGCATCCATATCAGCCTCACTTAGGTCGAAATCAAAAAGTGAAATATTTTCCTTAATCCTTACTGGGTTACTTGATTTAACTAAGACCATAGTGCTCCTTTCTATATTCCATTTTAGGGCTATTTGGGCAGGAGATTTGCCATACTTATCCCCTATTTCCTTTAGAATTTTTTCATCAAGAAGATTTGATTTTCCTTGAGAAAGAGGACCCCAGGCCTGGTGGAGGATGCCATTTTCTTTTAAAAATTCAACTGTTTTTTTATCTTGGAGGTAAAGATGACTTTCAAGCTGATCTAGGACTGGTTTTTCTCCTAGCTTTACTAGTTCTGCCATCTGGTCAATAGTGAAATTACAAACACCAAGAGATTTTACAAGGCCTTGGTCTCTATAGTCCCTAAAAACTTCCCAGGTTTTTTCAAAATCTTTGCCATACCAATGAAGCAAGATCACATCAATATAGCCTATATCAAGGTCAGATAAGGATTCGTCAAGACTTCTTTTTGCATCGTCTGTGTCAAAAGAAGATGGCCATACCTTGGTTGCTAGCTGGTAGTCTTCTCTTTTTAGACCTGTTTGTTTTAAATATTTACCAAGAAGTTTTTCATTTTCATAATATTTTGCTGTATCGAAATACCTATATCCATTTTCTACTGCAAAGCCTATAGATCTTTCCATGTCAGCTTCTGCAGTAATTTTATAAGTACCAAAACCTATGGCAGGCACTCTTTTTCCATTATTTAATTTAAAATATTTCATAAGCTCTCCTTTTTTCTTAATATTTATATACCCATATGATATAATATTTAATATGAAAACAGTATTAATAACTGGCTCTTCTAGGGGAATCGGGGCTGCCACCGCTAGGAGACTTGCCAAATCTTATAAAATTGTCATAAATTATAACAAATCCAAGGACGCAGCCCTTGCTCTTTTGGAAGAACTTAGGAAAATAAATCCTTTTGTAATCGCTATTAAGGCTGATGTTTCTAAAGAAGATGAAGTCCTTAATATGTTTGAAACAATCGAAAAAAACTTTGGCTCTGTCGATATCCTTATAAATAACGCAGGGATTTCTTATTTTTCCCTCATCCAGGATATGGAGTTTGAAAAATGGAAGGAAATTATGGATGTAAATCTCAATTCGGTTTTCCTAAATTCAAAAAGGGCTGTACCTAAGATGGTCGAGCAAAAATATGGTGTAATTATAAATATTTCTTCTATTTGGGGAGACTTTGGAGCATCTATGGAGGCTTGCTATTCAGCTAGTAAGGGTGCTATAAATGTCTTTACCAAGGCCCTAGCCAAGGAACTTGCTCCCTCAAATATCAGAGTCAATGCCATAGCACCAGGTATTGTTGATACAGATATGATGAAAAAAGACTTTAGCGATGAAGAACTCAAAGATTTAAAAAACGAAGTAGGTCTAAATAGGTTTGCAAGCCCAGAAGAAATTGCAAGTCTAATAGAATACTTAATTTCAGATGACGCTTCCTATATAACAGGCGATATTATCCACATAAATGGAGGCTTTAATTAGCCTCCATCTCCTGAAATTCCTTAAAATTGTACCAATAAATTAGCGATTTTCCTACCTTTTTGTCAAGGGCCTCTTCTATGGCTTCTTTATAGATAGCAAGCTGAGTCTTGTAGGCATCCTCTCTTTTTATCATATCCGTCTTAAAATCTATTAGGATTATTTCGTCATCCCTTTCAAAAATCAAGTCTATCTGACCATTTACATAATAGCCGTCATAGGTCATCAGGAAGGACTCCTCAGATCTTTTTGGATTTTTTCCTCAATTAATTTTTTGATAAAATCATCTTCATAAAAACCCAATAACTTGTCTATTTCTATCAAATCTTTTATAGACTTATCAAAGATTTTTTTATCAATTAGCCTATCTATTTCTTTAGTCAAATCCTCTTCTCTATAGTCTTTCATCGGCAATTTTTGGAACATTTTGTGGATTAAACTACCCTTTTCTGTTGGGCTATAGGTTTTTTCTTGCTCCAAAAAACTAGGTTTTTTGAAGGAAATATTGCGGCTAAAACCGCCCGCATCAAAACTTTCATAACCTTCGTTTTCTTTATTGAAATCCTTAGAAAGTTCTGTAACAGATTTTTTCAAACTCTTTCCTATATCATCCTTACCCTGATAGGCGTATTCCATCTTGTTTATAATCTTTTCATAAAGATTTTTATCGACCTTTTCATTTAAAAGATCCACTAGGTTTTCATTTTGATTTATACTTAGGTCTGGGACCTCATCTATAAATTCAAAGTCAATCCTCCTATCAAAGGACGAGTCTTTTTTGATTCCCGTAAAAAACTCACTTGTAATATTGTCAAAGGAAAGTGCCGCTAGAATCCATTCCAAATGGGAATCTAAGTCCAGGTAATTTTCATTTTTATAAACTTTTTCAAGACCCGCTTGGCTCTTTTCAAAATTGCCTGTAATGTATAGTCTTTCCTCAGCCCTAGTTAAGGCAACATAGAGGATTCTCATCTCCTCTTTTTTGTCATCTTCCCTAGATTTTTCTAAAATTAGCTTCCTATTAATATTTGGAAATTTTATTTTTTCTTCATAGTCAGCAATATTTATACCAATCCCAATATCCTCATCAAAAACTATTGAGTCAACCTGCTTATTAAAGGCCTTATTAGCTCCTGCTAGGATTACAACCTTAAACTCTAGACCCTTTGACTTATGAACTGTCATTATCCTTACAAGATTTTCTCCCTCAGATAAGTCACGAGTCGGACTTATAGAATCAGATTTCGTAGCTTCTAGGTTATTAAAAAAATTTACAAAACCATATAGACCATTGTCGTTAGCAGAATCATAATCAGCCATAAGGTCAATTACAGATTCAATATTATTTATCCTATCTTCTGCCAAATCCCTTGCCAAGAGAAAGTCATAAAGACCTGACCTTTCAAAAAGATAATTAGCAAAGTCATATAGATTTAAGATTGCAAGTTTATCTTTAAAATCTTCTATCAAAGCCTTAAAATATTTGATTTTTCTGCCAACTTCATCATCCTTATCATATTCTTCGAAGGCTTCATAAAATTTATAGGAAGTCGAAGATAATTTAATTTTAGCCAAATCATTTTCGTCTATGTCAAAAATTACTGATCTTAAAACAGCCATCAAAACCAAATCGTCATTGGGATTTGTGAGGTATTTTAATAGATTTATAAAAAATCCAACTTCGCTTGCATTAGTTGATACCTTTGAAATATCATTAAAATACGGAATGTCAGCCTTTTTAAAAGCCTCTTCGTACTTGTAGGACTCAGTTCCACTCCTTAGAAGAATGGCTATATCCCTATATTCATAGCCTTCCTTACCCAGCTCCTTGATAAGATTTACTAGGTAAACTTCCTCTTGTATAGGTTTATCAAGTACCTTCACGCCTACCCTAGCTTGGTCTAAAAGATTTTTTTCATCCTTGCCATAATTTAGTCTATGACCTCCCTTTTTGTAGTCAATATCTGCCATTTCCTTGGTCATAAGCCTATCAAAAATATAGTTATTAAAATCAAGGATTAGCCTATCGGTCCTGAAATTTTCGTTTAGATTTATCCTCATCGAATCTTCTTCCGATTCATAAAGGTCGAGCTTTTCTAAAAATAAATCAGGTCTTGCTCTCCTAAAACCATAAATTGATTGCTTAACATCGCCTACAAAAAATAAATTTCTTTCAGACTTCAATTTATCTACTATATAATTTTGAATTTCATTTGAGTCTTGATATTCATCAAAGAAAATATACTTATATTTTTGTCTAAGTTTTTCCCTAGCTGTATCATTAGTAAGTAGCTTTATAAATTCGTGTTCCAAGTCATTAAAGTCGAGATAATCCTTAGCGGATTTTTTCCTATCAAAAGCTTCCTTAAAATCTTTGGTTAGCCTATAAAGCTTATCAAAAAGCACTTCTTCTTTGGCTTCTATAAAGGCAAGCGCTTTGGAATCTGTATTAGTGATTAAAGATTCGATGACCTTCACTTCTGCCTTATAGGAATTTCTACCCGCATCTATTTCAGCTACTAGATCATCATCAGCTATTTCTGTCTTTATACTCTTGGCAAAAGTCTTGTATTTTTTATTTGCAAGGCTAATTACGAAATCATCCCACTTACCAATCTTATTTCTAATTTCAGCTAGCATTTCATAATCACTTGCAATAAGGTCAACTGCAGAAGCTGGGAGCATTGGATTAAGCCTTCCACCAAAGTTTTCAATATTTTTTAAAACAAGGTCCATCTTATGGCTAATAAAATCCTTAAAATATTCTAAATTATCCCCCTTATCCTTCATAGCTTTAAGCCAAGAAAGACCATCAATCATGCCTACAATTTTTTGGTAGGTCAGTAGAACTATTTGCTTTGCATTGTAATCTGTCTTTTCTTTAGAAAAATTTTGCAAAAAATATACAAAATCATCGTCCATTTTTTCATACTCTTTGTCAAAAACCTTATCAATGGCATCTGCCATGTAGATTTTTCCTGTAGAATCTGGCATAACTTTGAAATTTGGACTAAGCTTATCAAGGTAATAGAAATTTTCCCTCAAGCTATCAGAACAAAAAGAATGGAGGGTTTTTATTTGCGCAAACTTCAAAAGTTTAAATTGCCTTTTGACAAAGGCTGGGTCAAAATCACCTACCCTTTCTTCAAGGGCTATCCTTATCTTATCTTTCATGTCTTGGGCAGATTTGTTGGTGAAAGTGACTATTATCATCTTGTCAATGTCGATTTCCTCTTCAATCATCAACGAGATTACCCTATTAACAAGTACCATGGTCTTGCCAGAGCCAGCTGCGGCAGATACTATTATATTTTTATCTCTTTCGTAGATTGCAGATCTTTGCCCGCTAGTCAACTTTAGTTCTGTCATTTCCAACCTCCAAATCCTCTAGGGTCAAATTTTTATCCATCTGCCTAAACCTAGCGCTGTCGATTATCTTATCAAACTTGCAAATTCCCTTGTAATCACAATAGGTACAAGCAGAGTTGGTCTTATCCTCTCTAAGAGGCTCTAGGTCAATTTTTCCTTGTTTGATATCTTTTATCAAATCTTTTACCATATCTTTTATAAAAATGGTAAGTTTCTTAAAATCATCTTCGCTTAGCTTATAATTTCTCCTATTCCTCACAATAGAAGAAGTAGATCCATTAGAATCCCTATCCATAAGATTCAGTGCCTTTCCATCCTTATCAAGGAGAATCCCATCTAGGGCAAATTTCTTATCAAGACTTAAAGCAAGTTTCTTCTCGTCAGAAATCGAACCTTCAAATTTTTCAATCTCGTCTCTGAGGGAAATATAAAAAGCTCCTATAGGCTCAAGGTCTTTCTTATCATCACTTACAGCAATCATATATACAATAAGCTGTAGGTCCTTACCATTTAGAATATTTACCAGGTTAAAAGCCTTCGAGCCTGTCTTGTAGTCAATTACCCTTACAAGCTTACCTGCCATATCTATCCTATCAATCCTACCCCTTAGATAGTTTTCATCATCAACATATACAGGACTAAAGAAACCACCCTTATCAAAGGTCTTTTCAAAATATTTAAGTTTGAATTCGCCCTTGTTTAATTGGTCTATAATTTGTCTGGTATTTCTTTTGGCTGCCTGGTTTATATTTTTAAGGATATACTTGTTTTTTGGATTATCCTTCCTCTCACGATCGAGATTTTCATCTATCCCTTCCCTAAACTTATCATCTAAAAGCTCATCAATTTTGTTAAAATCAACCTCATCCAAGTCCATATCTTTGATTAATTTTGACAAGTCTTCAAAGGATTTGTGGACTATATTTCCTATATCTAGGGAATCGACACTAAAATCTTTTTCCACATCAGGCCTTAGGCCATAGGCAATAAAATGCTTATATGGACAGGCTGAGTATGTTTCAATTTCCGATACTGAATAAGCATGCTTTTTATAAAGTGATTCTCTAATTTCAGTTGTCAAAGGCACCTTGTCATTAGAATAAAATAGGCATTTCTTTATCATGTTATAGATTTCTTTATTGTCATTCTCACTAGAATTTTCTCTTAGATATGCTAAAAAAGCCAATGCCAAATCCTTATCCCCGTCTAATACCTTTTCCTTATTAGCAAGTCTATTTAGGACATCAAGGGTGAATTTTTTAAGGCTTTCCTTAGCCAAAAGTGCCTGGTTGGCACATGGATCTAGGAGAATGTTTTTCTTTAGTCTTGGAAAAATCTTTCTAATATCCCTAATAACCAAGCTTTCGTTTAAATTTTTCCCTTCCTTATCTGAAAGTGCATAGGAAATAAGAAGTTTTTCTGATTTTGATATAAGTTTATAAAAGCTTAAAAGTTCGAGCCTTTCGCGGTCTTTGGCATAAAGTTTTAGGTCTATTTGAGCTTTTTCTAATTCTTCGACATCATCTGGGCTGATTAGGTAATCTTTGGTCTGTTGGGATGGAAAATATGAATCATCCATACCCATTAGGATATTAATCTTCTTATTTGCCACCCTATCTCTTCCAAAATCTGACACTATGAGATGGTCTTTGGATGGTGGGATAAGGCCAATTTGTATATCTTTTGCTGCAGCTTCTATTAGGCTATAAACCCTAGCCAAAGCTAAGCTCCTATCTCCCATAAGTAAAACTAATTGGTCCAAAACCTCTACAAAAGTATCCCAGATTTGCTCATTTTCTTTATACTCATCTAGGGCACCGACTTCCAATAATTCGTCCTGAAATGCGTTGATTGAAGCCTTTATACCAGGGCTAGATATCATTTTATATATTTTTGTGGCAAGGTCTTTGACTGTCATATTTTTCTTATCAAGTCCCTTGATAAGTTTTAATATCTTATTTCTAGCTTCATTTACAACCCTGTATTCCTCACGCTTCTTCTCAATTTTAAGATCTTTTCTAGAATCATTAGCAAGATTTTTCTCATAAAATTCTTCATCCATGACAAAGTACTTGTCGACTTCAAACATTTTGCCCTTGATTTTCCTATAAGCAAGAAAATTTATCAAGGTATCGGTGTCTTTTTCGCTAAGACCAATCAATTTTGAATTTAAGATATAAAATAAATCTTCAGACCTAAAATTATTTACCGGAAGTCTTAAAAGAGCGAGAAAAGTCTTTATGATGTGGTTATCTGCCATCTTCCTTCTTTTATCAAGAAAGATTGGTATTTCATACCTAGCAAAAGTTTTTATAAGCTCATTTTCATACTCGCTAGGATCAGTCAAATAAAGAGCCATATCCTTAAAGCGGAGATTTTGATTTGTTTTTATAAGCTTATTTATAAGTAAGGCCAGATTTTCAACCTCAGACTTACTTGAGATAGATTCGTAGATACTGATATTTTCAGGGATATCTTCATAAACTTCTGGCCTATATTTTTCAAAATTGTCCCTTAAATGATCCAGGTCTCCTATATTGTGGTTTGAACCTAACTTTATGATTTCAGCCTTAAAAGCCTCCCTAAAATTATCTAGAGTCCTAGCTGGTCTATCGAAAATTTCAGGTCTTATTAAAGGATTGGCAAGAAATTTTGGATTAATATTTAAGCTTATATTAATATCTAAATCCTTGTCATAAAGTGCAGAAATCAAGTCAACCTTTCTTTCTTCAAAAAAATCGAATTTGTCTATAAAAATCTCATAGTCATCAAGAAAATTTGTTTTACCAATATTTTCTGCCACAAAAGTTAGGATATCTTCCTTGTCTAAATATTTGCCATGGATTTCTTTTTGGTAGGCATCTATAATTAATTTAATTTCCTCAAATTTAAGCTTAGAAATGTCAGAAATATCGCTATTAGCAACCAAGTCAAAGAAGTCTTCATCAAATTTATTGTCCTTGAAAGATGAAATTAGACCAACAAGAGAATTTATAAAATCAATATTTTGATAAGAATTTTCAAACAGTTTCAACTCATCCTTTAGGTCTTGGAGGATATTTGTTAGAAGTAAAACCTTCCCTTCTTTATTTAAAAACTCAAGCTTGCCTTCATCAAAATGGTCCATAAAAAAGCTTGCAAAAGACGAAAAGGAAAGAACTTTGGCATCCATTACAGCCTTGTATTTAACTGATTCTAGGAAATTTATATCAGTTTCAAGTGTGTATTGCTCTGGCACTATTAGGATGGATTTCTTGTTATCATCCAATCTTTCTTCAATTTTTTTATAAAGGTAATCGCTATTTTCCCTTGCGTCTTCTGAAATTATTAGTCTAATCATCTATTATCTCCAAACTTGACCCAGAGCTTGAGTCATAAGTTATTATAATCTTCGCTTCAATGGCGTCTTTGAGTTCATCAACATGGGAAATCAAACCAACAAACCTGTCTTCCATAGAAAGTTTTTCAATGGTAGCAATAGCATTTGATAAAAATTCTTTAGAAAGAGTCCCAAAACCCTCGTCAATAAAGAGGGTATCTATCCTAATTCCGCCATTTTCTGCCCCAATTTCATCAGACAAGCCAAGAGCTAAGGATAAGCTAGCGAGGAAATTTTCCCCACCAGAAAGAGTAGAAGCTGGTCTTTTTTTGCCTGTGTTTGAATCTAAAATTTCTATATCAAGCCCCATCTTAGACCTGCCATCAGTCGCTTCGGTTTTTCTTACCATAGAAAACTGACCGTCTGTCATCTGGTTAAACCTCTTATTAGCAAAATTTAAAACCCTATCAAAATACACACTTAGGATAAAGGTTTCAAAATCAAGCCTCTCAATTCCCTTAACAGCCCCTGTGACCCCGTTGGCAAGGTCAGAAAGAGCTGAAACAATTTGGGCAGTCTTTGAAAGTCCTTGGTAGATTTCCTTAATTTTCCTAATTTTCTCCCCATCTTTTTTGGTCAAATCAAGCCTGGTTGCGGCTGCAATTTTCTCCCCATCAAGGACTTTTATTTCCCTTCCAATTTCCTCTAAGTTTTGTTCAAATTCGTCTAGGTTAATAGGTTTTTGATTTTTAAAATCCAAGAAATTTTCCCTAGTGGTTTTTTCTCTATCAAGATTTTTGAAATAGACATCTATAAATTCTTTCTTATCTTTCAATTCATCTTCCCTAGATAAATAGCTTCTATAGTCGTCTATGGTATTAAATTTCTCAGCAAGCTTTGCTTCAAATTCTTTTTGGTACTTTTTTAAATCTTCATTTGCTTTTCCTAGATTACTATCAAGAGAATTTATTATTGACTTTAATTTGGATGTCTCAACGACAAGGTCTTGGTGAGCTTTTTCTTTCTTCCTTATAAAGGAGTCAAGTTTAGATATTTCTTCTTCAAAATCCTTTTTTTCGTTAAGAAGTTTCTCCATATTAAGGCCTAGCATAAGCTTTTCACCAGCTAAATATTTTACTTTAAGGTCATTGAGATTTTTTAGTTTGTCGGAAATTTCCTTAATAGTTTTTTCCTTATCTTCCTTGGCTTTTTTTAGGTCTTGACCCTTTTTGCCAATTGTTTTTAGGAGCTTTGCTAATTCATCAAGCTGTTTTTTCTTTTCTCTTGCCAAGTCTTCATAGGATTCTAATAAATCCTTATTATCAGAAATTATTTTCTCTAAGTCTTTAAGCTTAAAATCTGTTTGTAAGTCTTTAAGGTTTTTATCATAAATTGCCTTGGTTTTTTCAAGCTTTATCCTTAAATCTGCTAGGTCGCCAGTGATTTTTTCCAAATCAAGGGCAGAAACTTGCAATTTTTCTTTCACTCCTTGGTGAATTTTGCCACAAACAGGGCAAATTCCCTCTGAGTTTAACCTATCGATTAGCTTATTTATTTCAAAATGATCTCGATCGAGGTCAGCTTTTTCTTTTAGCCTTTCTTGTGCTTTTAGGTCTTTTGAAATATTTTCAAGTCTTTCCTCATTGGATTTATTTTCCCTTAATTTATTATAATCTTCATTAAGTTTTTCTATTTTCGACCTTATTTCCGCAATCTTCTCCCTCTTAGAAAAACCCTCGTCTTTGACCTCATTTAGTTTTTCATTGGTCCTATCATATGATAATCTCAATTTTTCGAGTTCTGTTTCATCTTCTTTAATCTTAGTTTGTAGGCTTTCAAAATCCTTATCCAAATCTTTTATAGATTCATAGGATTTTTTAACCGCCAAAAATTCCTCAAAATCTGATATTTCTTTAAGTTTTTGAGAATATGATATCTTGACCTTATCGAGTTTCGCTTTTACCTCAGGTAAATTTTTGATTTCTTCTCCAAGTTCTTCCAAGATTTTATTTTTATCTTCCAGGCTTTTTTCATATTTGCCCTTACTTGCTAGAAATTCTTTAAGGTCAATCTTTGTTTTTTCAAGCCTATCTTCGTAAATCTTTATAGATTTGGCGAAGGTAATGAAAGCTAAGTCCTCTTTTACCTTAGTATTTTTTTCTAAGTCTAATAGCAAATTTTGATAGGATAGGTCTGCTTTCTTAAATTTTTCTATATTTTCATTAAGACTTTTCCCTTTTTCCAAATCTTGTATTAAGGATTTCTCCCTTTTTTCAAGATTTTCTAAGGATTTTAAAATCTCACCTAAAAACGAATCTTGGTTTTTTTCTATTTCTGAAATTATGTCAAAAATAGCAATAAAATCTCGTTTTAAAATCAAATCTTTATCGATTTTCTCTTTTAATATGTCATTAAAAGAGATGACATTTTCTAGGTCCTTATCAATCTGGTTAAGCTTTTTCTTCTTGTCCATAGCTCTTGTTTTTAGCTCATCTTGGATGGCTCTTTGGGCGTCAGTTTTGAAAATATTTGACAAAAGTGCCGCTTTTTCATCGGATTTTGAGTTTAAAAACTTCTGAAATTGACCCTGAGCAAGAAGCATAACCTTTGTAAATTGGTCTTTATCAAGGCCTATAAGTTCTTTAATTTTATCATCAACTTCTTTGATTTTTTCGGCAAGGAGAACTTTTTCGCCAGTGATATCGTAAAGTTCTACCCTATGGCCAATATTTTTCGGATTTTTAATTTCAACTGCCCTCTGACTAGGAACTCTCAAGACCTCATAAATCTTATCGCCCAAGGCAAATTCCAAGTCGACGTAGGTAAAGGTATCATCTTCTGAAAGAAAATCACTCCTTAAATCTTCCATGGCTATTTCCCTAGGCACTTCCCCATAAAGGGCAAAGGAAATGGCATCAAAAATCGTTGTTTTTCCAGATCCAGTGGGACCTGATATCAAAAATATTTTCTTGTCAAAAAGTCTAGTAAAGTCAATTTCGATTTCATCCTTGTAGGTCAAAAATCCCCTTAATTTTACCTTCCTAACCTTCATTTATAGCCCCTATCACGTCTTCAAGTACGATTTTTTCATCACTTGTTAGCCTACGATTATCCTTATAGCCTACAAAGTCCTCAAAAAGCTCAAGTATTGATTTATTTTCTATATCTATATTTATATTTTCATTATCCATAGCAAAAACAGACCTTGAAGCATAATTAATAAGGACTGCGTTTGGAAATTTTTTCTTAAATTTCGCCATGGCATTTTCTATTGTCGCCTTATCTTCAAGGATAAATTTGATATAAGAATCACTAGCTGGCTCGCTTATCAAATCGTCAAAATAACCTGTCCTTACTTCAAAATCTCTTAAAAGTTTGATTGGGATTTTTTCTATATCAAGACTTTCTTTCCCCAAATCAACAAGAGTCACAGTCTTATTTATGTCCTTTTTGTCAAAGGAATAAGGCATAAAAGTGCCCGAATACCTAATTTTAGGATCCAAAACATAGTGGGCGGAGTGGAGATGACCCAAGGCAGCGTAGTCAAAGTTCATAAAAAGACCAGCATCCATGAAGTCTGACCCACCTATGGTCAATGGTTTTTGGCCTTCGTTATAAGCTTTTTCAAGACCCTGGCTTATTTCTGATGCATAGCAATGGGTTATTATTACATTCCTATCCTTGTAGTCATAATCTTTAAGAGCTTCTTTGTACAAATCGGTGAAATCAGCAATCTCCTCACCAAAAAGTATCCTCGCCTTGGCAAGGGACATAAAAGGCAAGAGGAAAAAGTGGATTGGGCCGACACAGTCCTCCAGGGTTACGACTTCTTTTGTAAATTCTCCCGCCAAGTAATATCTATTTGTCTTATAAAACCTCTTATTTACATCCAAACGCTTGGCAGAATCGTGGTTGCCAGAAATGGCAAGAACTGGGATTTTTAGGTCAAAAACTATTTTTTCTATAAAATAATTATATAAATCAAGGGCCTCTGCGCTTGCGACAGCTGTGTCAAAAATATCGCCAGCAATCATTACAGCCTCGATTTTCCTATCATCAATGATATCTAAAATCTGGTCTAAAACATATTTTTGGTCTTCAAGAAAAGAAAAATTTCCCAAAGATTTTCCTATATGAAGGTCTGATAAGTGAAGGAGTTTCATTATTTGTCCCCATTTCTCACGAAGGTTAGGGTGTCAGCGGTCGAATTATATGGATCATAGGTGTAACCGTTGATATTTAGCTTCTTAATATCATCAACATCCTCGATTTTTTCTGCTATAATTTCCTTTAGCATCTGGCCTCTCGCCTGCTTCATGTAAGAAACAACAGACTTTAATTTTCCACCACGATTTTCCTTAAAATCAACAGTCAAAAACTTGTCAGTATCCTTCAAAAATGGCTTTATAGTCTTGGTATATTCCTTGCTCGCAAGGTTTAAAACCAAATCTCCATCCTCAAAAAGTTTTTTATACAAATCATCACCCCAAAATTCGTAGAGGTCATACATGGTGTTGTCAAAATAAAGCCTATAATCCCTAATCCCTGTCATTGGCTTTAAAAGACCATAAAAGGCATCGAGAATGTAGACGTGGTCGTTTAAATATTCAAGATCCGGAAAATCTACCAAGCTAAATTGCTTAAAAACCAAACCATCAAAGGAAAAAAGGGCCGGATTAGGAAGGTCGTCAAAGTCAAAGTCTTGAAAATCATAGTAGGCTTTTTCAGTGAGTTTGTCATTGGTCTTATTAAGGTTACCAATTTCATTCATAGAAAGACGCCTAATCTTTTCAAGCAAAACCTTGGTCTTTTCAGCAAATAAAAGTCCTTCTGTCCTTATATTATCAAAATGTTTAAAACCCTTAGCCGGTGAAATAATAATCTTCATAAAAATCCTTTCTTTATATAGATAATTATATCATATTAGTAATATAAAAATCCCAGTTAAATAACTAGGATTTTATATCTAATTGCTATTATAGCCATTATTGATGGTATCAAAGCACTTTTTCCAGTACTGCTCTCTTTCTTTTATTTTTTCTGGATCGTAGGACCTGTTATAAAATTCTATTAGGGTAAAGGTGAAATATTTTTCAAAATATTCTACGCCTTCTTTATTTTTTAGTTCTATTAATTTTTTATTTCCTCCGTCCTTGGTTTTAAAATAATCTCCCCACCTTTGTCTTACCCCTTCAACGCCTGTTGCTGAGCCAATATAAAGTCTGCCTGTATTAGTATCTGTCAAGCAATACACTCCACTTACCTTGCTTAAAACTTCATAATACGATTTCAAAATTTCACCCTTAAATATCTTGGATAATTTATCAAATGGCAAGTAAACTCTGTCATAACCTTCAAATTTATCACCGCTGTAAAGACAAGGAAGAATTTCCTTTACACTAATTCTTTCAATATATGAATTTAAGTTAAAAGTATATCTTGAAAATGCATTGCCTTTCTTGCAATTAATAATAAGTCTACCAAAAAATGGTTTGAACCTTTCTAAAATCTCAACTTTTGCCCAATCATCCTCCGGGACTTCTAATACCTTACCAGCAGAAATAAATAACCATTCATCCCCACTTATCCTAGAAAAACTAAAAACCCATTGTTCTGGATAAAAATTCCTTTGACTGGTGCCATACCATCCCCAGTAAGAACACTGTTCACATGTACCATTTATTTTATCAATGTCATTTTGTTTAAGCCAATAATCTATAAAACTTTCAGCTAGCGAACCATAGGTCATATTAAATTCTATCTTACTATTATTTATTTCTTCTTCTGTCAAATTAAAAATATCATTTAACTTAAGTTCCATAATCTCTCCTTAAATCCCATATAAATTTTCTTTCAAACTTCTTACAATCGACTCTCTTAAAGTCTTTGGTTCTATCACTTCCACATAAGGTAAAAATTGGAGTGCCCGGTATTCTATACCTTTTTCGGGTGCCAAAAATTCTCCTAGATAATAGTCACCATCTTCTCTAATTTTTATATCCGTTCCAAATTGATCAATTACATAGTTTAAGATTTCCTCCTTAAAGCGTATTTTTATAAATGATGGCTTGCCAAAAAAAGCATGGGTCGCCTTTTCTATTAGTCTATTTAAGTCATCGGACCTAAATTTATCCCTATTTCCTTCTAAAATTTTTATATCCTTTATAAAATCAATTCTAAAGGATAAAATATTTTTAAAACCTGGCGTCGTTCCCAAAAGATAGTATTTTTTGTTATCAGCTAGGATCCTATAAGCGTTTAATTTGTAAGGTCTTTTCCTTTTTTGCACAAGTTTCTTGTCTGTCCCATAGGTCAGGTAGGTGAATTCTATCTGACGATTTTTATCAATGGCATCATTTATGATTTCTATATTTAGGAAAACTTCCTTGTTTGAAGTTCTTTTTGTCCTATAAAAATCTACCTGACTTATATATTTATCGACTGACCTTTGGTATTTGGACTGACTTTTGCCTATTTTCCTTAAAAGCTCTGTGCACTGGTCCCTGTCAATGTAGGCAAGGGAAAATATAGCATCCATCAATAAATAGGTTTCACTCTTTTCAAGTGGGCGATCTATGAGATAATAGCCCTTGCCATTGTCAGAAAAGGTTGAAATATCAAAGCCAAAATCGATCAAATCATTAATAGCACTGGTGATTGTTCTCCTGTCTAAATCTACATTATAATATAAGGAAAGTTTTTTCCTTATCTCGGACATTGAAAGAATATGGTCGGAATCACTTTCTTCACGAAGAATTTCTAGGATATATAAAATATTTAATCTCGAACTTGCCATAGGTCCTCCTAAGATAATTATATCATATTAAAGCATTAATTTTATAATCTAGGTAAAAATAAAGGGCGGCCTTAACTAGGCTTGTCTTATCCCAAGTAAAGGTGAGTTTTCTTAGGTAGTCATCTATTTCTGTATTTATTTCTGGAAGTAAAGCTCCTTTGAAAAAACTTATGTCATTGGTAAGCGCCCCTGCCTCTTCCCTATCTATCCCATGATCTAGATAATAAGCAAAAATTTCTTCCCTATTTGATGGATAATTTCTATTTTCAAAGTCTATAAATAAGGAATATGCCCTAGTATAGGTCTTTGATAGGCCTAATAGATACAATAAATCTCCATAGGTTTTTATATTTTCCCTATAATCGAAATTTTCTAAAGATTCAGTCGCCTTTCTTGGAAATACATTTTTTAATTCTATTTTTTCATTCAGATAATATCCAAATAAATATTTTTTGAAATCTTCTATATCTATGCTTTGAAGGATATTTTTTTCATAATATAAGGGATTTAAATTATCTAGGTAAATAAAGCGAGTATAATATAGGCCATATTTTTCCATTACTTTTTCCTTGCACCAAAGATACCCAAGTCCTTCATCATAATATTCCAATATCCGCCACCTTACTTTATCCTCAAATTTTTTATCAATCAGAACTTCATAATAAATCTTAGTTTCAAAAGTATAAGAAGGATTTATATTAAAACCATCTCGGCAAAATCCTTCCTTTTTTTCTAAATCAACCCCATATTCCACCCCATCTACAAAGATAAGATCCTTGTTTTTTTCATTGTAATAATGAGCAGGAAGTGGGTTTATTAGGCTAAGACCTAAAAGATAAAAACTAAAAAAAGGCAAGTTTTCGATTAGAATATTTTGGTCAAGATTTTCCTTTAAGAACAAGAGAAAGTCAATTTCATCTTCCGAAGCTTTTTTCCTTATTACTTCCATTTCTTTCTTTATCCTGTCTTCTATATAAAGATTTTCTCCGTATTTGATCCTAGATAGGTCTATAATTTTTTCTTCAAGATTCATCTTATCACCTCTTAATTTTATTATAGCAGGTGGGATGTGCAAAAAATTGTACAGGCAAATCTTTCCATCAAAAAAGACCCCCTATTTGGAGGTCATTTTTTTGATTTTTTCTTTTATTTTTTTGCAAATCGCAACTGTTACAAGGGTGGTGATGGCTATCATTACTATGGAGCCACCTGGTTTTAGGCCATAGTAGAATGATAGGGTGATTCCTATTAGCATAAAAACTACCGAAAATATTAGGGAGACTAGGTAAGTTTTTTTGTAGGAATCGCTAATTAATAGGGATGTGGCAACTGGTATTACCATTAAAGATGTAATCATTAGGGCACCAACGATTTTCGCTGAAATCGCAATTGTGATTGCTGTTAAAAAGGTAAAAACTCCATTTACTGTCCTTACCTTTACTCCTGCAAGCCTTGCCATTATCGGATTTATCGATATAAACAAGAGAGCGTTATAAAAGTAGAGAGACATGGCTACTACCATAGCGAAAATTATAGATACTAGGATTAAATCTTCTCTTGATACTGTTGTGATTGACCCAAAGAGATAGGATTCAAAGCTCTTACCCCCTGGGGCAAAGTCTGATAAAATCGCTGCAAGGCCAATGCCAAAGCTCATAATTATGGCTGTCGCCATGTCGCCAAAGTCCTTGAATCTTTTTCTGATGATGTCTATGGCAAAGGCTCCTAGGATACAAAATACTAGGGATGACCACATAGGATTTATGGCGAAGATTAGGCCTATAGCTATACCTGCCAGTGATGAGTGAGATAGGGCATCGCCTATCATTGATGTTTTCCTATTTATCATTACAAGGCCAATCATAGGGATGATGACTGCGAGCATGACGCCAACAGCTATGGCCCTTCTCATAAAATCATAGCCTAGCATATGACACCGTCCTTTAATTTAAAGATTTTATCAACGTAATCGCCTAAGATTTCCATCTCATGAGTTATCATCAATATTGAAATCTTGTGATGGGTATTTAGGTACACTAATAAATCAAGGAATTCTTCTTTAGATTTTTTATCAATGCCAACAGTTGGTTCATCTAATATCAATATATCGGGATTATTTACCATAGCCCTTGCTATCATCACCCTTTGGGCTTGACCACCAGATAATTTATTTATGGGTCTATCTATTAGGTTTTTAATTTTTAGGGTGGAAAAAGTATTTTCAATTTTTGACTTGGATTTTTTTGTTATTGTGTTAAATATTGAAAATTCCTTGTAGAGGTTTAGACCCACATATTCTCTGGCTGATACTGGAAAGGCAACCTTGATGGCTTCATTTAGCTGTGGAACATAGCCTACCTTGTCAAAGTTTTTAAAATCTTCCATTTCAATACCAAAAACTTTGATAGAGCCAGAATCTTTTTTTAGCTCGCCCAAGATTAGCTTGATAAGGGTGGATTTTCCCGACCCATTCTCTCCAGAAATCACCGCAAAATCTCCCTCATCAAGGTCTAAGTTTACGCCTTTTAATATTAAATTTTCATTATAGCCAAATTTTAGGTTTTTTATCTCGATTTGCTTCATATATATATTATGCTAGTGACTTATATATATTTTCAAGGTTCTCCTTGATTATTTCTTGGATTGTAACTTCCTTATCGATTTCTTCTTGGGTTGCAAATTCCATTGTTGATAGTGGGGCTACTTCTGCACCTATTTCATCAGCGATTGTCTTTGCTGCCTTGTCTGATCCACCTTTTTCGAAGAAAACTGTCTTAATCTTGTCAGCCTTAGCTAAATCTGTTACTTCTTTCATGACCTTAGCATCTGGGTCTGCTGTTGATGTAAGGCTTGCTAGAGGAATTTGTTCAAGACCAAAATCTCTTGCAACATAGCCAAAGGCTTGGTGAGGAACGATAAATTTCTTGTTAGAAACTTTTTCAAATTTTTCCTTGTATTCGCTAATTATTTCATCAAATTCTTTAGCTATTTTTTCGTAATTTCCCTCATAATAATCTTTGTTAGCTGGGTCAATTTCAGATAATTTATCTGCAATTACCTTGGCTTGAGCCTTGGCATTTACAGGTGATAACCAAGTATGTGGGTCAAATTGTCCATGGTGGTGGTGATGATGTTCTTCACCTTCTTCGTGGTCATGGTCATGGTCGGCATCTTCATGGTCGTGGTCATGGTCGGCATCTTCATGGTCGTGGTCATGGTCGGCATCTTCGTGGTCTGCCTTTATAAGATCAAGACCTTCGCTTGTATCAACCATTGTAATACCAACAGTTTTTTCTACATCATCCTTCCATTCTTCCATGCCTGCCCCATTCATAAAGATTAATTGAGACTCACCAAGTTCTGCAATTTCCTTAGCAGATGGTTCAAAATCATGGCTTTCTGTTGTAAGGGAATTAAATGCCTTTACTTCAAACTTATCACCAGCGATTTGCTTGGTTAGGTTATAAATTGGGTAGAATGAAGCGTAGATTACCTTTGATTCATCCTTTTTTTCTGCTTTTGCTTCTGTTTTTACTTCTTCTTTTGTTTCTGTCTTTGTATTGTCCTTAGCTTGATTGCCACAGCCTGTAAGAGCAAGGGCAAATGCAAGGCCTATAAATAAAATTTTCTTTTTCATAAACACTCCTTTTGCAAATGATTTGCAGTAGTTATTATATAAGCATTTTTATATCTGTCAAATAAAGTATAATATTTTTAAGGAGATTAATATGCAATTAAATGACCTACTAAAAAATAAAAACCTTAGGATAACCAAACAACGCAAGCTTATCCTAGACTACATTGACAAGAAAAATGAACCTGTTTCTAGCCAAGAAATTTATGACGACCTACAGGAAGTGATAGCTATAGACCTTTCAACAGTCTACCGCAACCTCAACATCCTTGAAGAGAACGGCCTTTTGCTCAAAACTTCAGACCTAGATGGGATTTCATATTACCAGCTAAAAAAAGACGACCACAAGCACTTTATAACCTGTAGCCATTGCCACAAAAAATACATAATTAAGTCTTGTCCAGTCCATGAAATCGAAAAAGAAGTAATGGCAGAAACTGGTTTTATAATTAATGGCCACAATTTCGAATTTTACGGAATTTGTCCTGCCTGCCAAAAGGAAATGAATCTTGCTTAGGATAATCCTTGCCATCTCACTTGCCCTTGCTTTAACATCCTGCCATGAAATTCCAAGGCAAAATGAAAGGCAAAATCCGCCAACAAGCGGTGAAATTTCTCAAGTTTACGGAAAAGCCAAAGTTAAATATGCTGTTGATGGGGATACAATCTGGGTTAATCTTAATGGAAAAGACGAGAAAGTGAGATTTGTCGGTGTAAATACACCAGAAGTTGCAAAAGACGGCGAACCCGCCGAATTTATGGCAGAAGAAGCCAAGGATTTTACAAATAAGACTCTAAAAAATAAGGAAATTTTCCTAGAAAAAGATGTTTCTGATAGGGACAAATACGATAGGCTCTTGAGGTATATTTGGCTAGAAGAGCCAAGCTCAGATCCCACTCTTTCCGATATTGAAAATAAAACATTAAATGGGATTTTGGTCAAGGAAGGCTACGCCTACGCAAATTACTATAAACCAGACATCAAGTACCATAAGTATTTGACAAAGCTCGAAAAATCCGCAAAGGAAAATAAACTTGGCATCTGGTCAGACGGGCCTAAGTCTAAAAACGAAAATGAAAAAATCGACCAAACCTACCTCATAAAAGGAAACAAAAATTCCAAAGTCTACCACCTGTCAGAACGGGATTCTTATGACACAGTCAAAAAAAAAAACTCAGTCTACTTTGAAACAGAAAAAGAGGCTAAGGAAGCAGGCTTTAGGCCGGCGAGGTAAAAATATTGTATATTAAAGTGAGAGAAAAATGACAGAAAATAAGGGAAAAATAATAATCTACCAAACTGAAAATGAAGATATTAAAGTGGATGTGTATTTTGAAGATGAAACTTTTTGGATGACACAAGCCATTATGGCTAAGCTTTTTAATGTTCAAGTTCCAGCCATAAGTAAGCATTTAAAAAATATATTTGAAGATGGTGAACTTAATGAAGATTCAGTTGTTTCCATAATGGAAATAACTGCCAAAGATGGCAAAAATTACATGACAAAGTTCTACAACCTAGACGCAATCATAGCTCTTGGTTATAATAACCAATAAAAATAAATATTTTCTTATATCTTAGAAAAAAATTTAAAACTTAAATATTACAATAAAAAAAGCTAGCAAAACTCTCCCAAAAGTGATGCTAGCTTTTTTTATCAAATTTATTTATAAATATCTTTCTTATGGCCAAGATCGATTGCCAAAACAATTAATTCATCATCTCGTATTTGGCAAATGACTCTATATGCACCTATTCTATATCTCCAAAGTCCCTTAAACTCACCTTGCAAAGCTTTACCAAACCTTCTAGGGTCTTCGAGGCAATCAAGTTTTGCCTTCATATCCTTAGCGAGCATGAGGCCAAGATGTTTGTCCATTTTCTTAATTTTTTTCCTAACATTTTCTGAAACAACTAGCCTATAAGTCATTTTCAAGTTCCGAAATCAAATCATCTATGGGAAAAGTAATGGGATTTTTTTCAAAATCTGCCATGGCTTTAAGCCCTGTTTCATAATCAAGTTCATCTTCAATCTGACTTGCTAGGGCAGTTTTAAAAAGCTCAGATAAATTTTTACCAGTATGTTTAGAATAAGCTTTGAATAACTTATTTTCTTCTTCATTTAACCTAAGTGAAACAACGCTCATAAAGTCCTCCAATCTTTGTTTACATTGTACTACATTTTGGATTTTATTCAAAATTTAAGGCCTATAATAGAATTTGATATAAAACTGAGTTTTATTTAATTAAACAAAACCTTTTTTTCAAAAAAAGCACACTCAGCAAATGCAAGTGTGCTCAATCTATGATTTCTATTTTTTCTATTTGTGACTGTAGGATTGCGCCATTGCCGACATAGAAAAGCATTGGCTCGTCCCACTCGTCTTCAGCTTATACGTATTCTTCGCAGTAAATCTCTTCTACTGTTCCGTCCTTGAAGAATACTTTTATGTGTTTACCATCTGAATTATACATGTCGTCCTTTAATGACATAATCTCATCTCCTCTGATATTTCGGTCTTGCTAATGTAATATGAACTCCTTTTTTCTTGAAAAATTACCAGCAATATTCCAAGCCTTAATCTAAAATTTCTATTTTTATAATATCAGGCGTATTAATATCATAGTAGCTTTCTGGCGTTTCCAGACTTATACTTTCTATTTCTGGGTCATTATCACCTGGCTTAGTGTATAAGGTGAATTTACCAATAAAAATTTCATTATTTTTAGTAAATACTTTTATTTTTTTATTGTAATATTTTTTTAAATTCTCAAATCCTATATATTTTTTCATTTATTTCCTATAAAAATATGTGTTTCTAATCAAGACCTAGTATAATTTTTGCAATTTTCAAAAAATCTCCCTTATCTTCCTGAAAAATTATCTGATCATCAAATAACTTCCCTAAATATTTACTCAAAGCTTCTACATCACGATTCTTTTTGATAAAATCCTCAATTTTACTAATTTCTGTGCTATATTCATCTTTAGGAGCAAAGGGAAACAATGAATAGGGGTCCCAAGAATTTATTATTTTTTCTATATCCATATAATTATTTCTCCAAAGCTAATCTAATATTTCAATTTTTTCTTTCAAAAAAGTTCTGGCACGTCCTCAGGGAATCGAACCCTGGGCTTGGGCTTCGGACACCCTTGTTTTACCACTAAACTAAGGACGCTTGATGGTGATGTTGGTGTAGGAGATTTGGTCTAGGAATCTTAGGGGCAAGAAGGTGTTGCCGAGACCACTTGATACATAAATCTGACTTTCGTTATAGTCATAAAGTCCGCTATCAAAATCTGGGAAATAGCCTTCTCCTGGGGCTACTAGGGCACCTATAAATGGGGCTCTAACTTGGCCGCCGTGGGTGTGGCCGGAGAAAATTATATTCATCCTTGGATCGTAATTATCCCTGATTCTTTTAGAAAAATGTGCCAATACCAAATTTAGCCCTTGACCTGGCTTGAAATTATCAAGGTCCATTGACCAATAAGGGACTCCGTAAATATAGACCTCGCTATCCCCTATTTTAAGATTTTCTCCTTGGTTATCAAGTTTTATAATTCCTAAATCCTTTATTTTTTCATAAAAAATTTCAGATTCTTCTGAGGCTTCCTCGTGGTTACCTGATACAAAATAGGTTCTGATGCCTAGTTTTGACAAATTTTCTAGGAAGAACATAGTTCTCTCTATCTTTTTCTCTGTTGGGTAATCAATCATATCCCCAGTTAGGAAAATCAAATCAGGATTAAATGCTTTGATATTATCAAGAACTTGGTCCAAATTGCTAAGGACGTTTGAATGAAAATCTGAAATGTGGGTGATTTTTATATCCTTATTGACCTTGGGACTTTTTATGGTGAATTTTTTCTCCACGCCTACAAAGGCCTGGTCGTGGAGGTATTTTCCTGCCAAAACCATTGTGGCAAGGACAAGGCCTGCCACAAATTTTTTATTTTTCATCGAGATCTCCTAAATAAAGGTCACTTCCCATATCTGAAGGAATCTTAAAGCCAAGCCTTGGCGAAAAGCTCCTACCGGTCACATCTGGGCCGTCAACAGCAGTAGAACGCTTAAATTGAGATTGGGCAAAACGCTTGAAATAAGATTTAATCCACTTTTTGATTGTCTCTTCATCATAGGTATCCCCAAAGGCGTAGGTCGCCTCTCTTAGGATTTGCCTTGCCTTTTTGTGGTAGGTCAAGTGTTGATAGATGAAAAAGTCCAGAAGTTCGTAAGGGCCGATGATGTCCTCAGTTTTTTGGGTAATCTCTCCAGCCTTTTCGCTAACAAGTTCTGGTGAAATTGGTGTTGCCAAGATATCTGTCAAAACTTTTTTCAACTTATCATTCTCTGTAAAATGTGCATAGGATTTTATTAAATACCTTAATTCAGTTTTCATCAAAGTCGCATTTAGGCCATAGGATGCCATATGATCGCCATTATAGGTGGCAAAACCCTGCATATTTTCAGACAAATCGCCAGTTCCTATAACAAGGCCCCCTCCCATGTTTGATAGGTCAAAGAGAACTTGGATTCTCATCCTTGCCTGGGCATTTTCGTAGGCTAGGTCAGCCGTTTTCCCATCGTGGCCGATGTCATGCAAATGAGCTGTTACAGACTTAGAAATATTTATTTCCTTTAGGTCAATTCCCATCGCTTGGCATAAAAGATAAGCATTTGACTTGGTCCTATCGCTTGTGCCAAAGGCTGGCATAGTGTAGGCTCCAATTTTCGCCTTATCAAAGCCTGCCATTTCGTAAGCCTTATCGATTGCTAGGAGAACTGCAGTTGAGTCAACCCCTCCGGATACTCCCAGATAAACCCTGTCAGTACCAACTGCCTTCATTCTTTGAATGAGACCTAGGGCTTGGATTTCAAGAGCATCTTCTAAATATTGCCTAGAATATTCTGTCTTTGGCAGATATGGGAATTTTTCCACCTGGTAAGGCTCATCGGTAAAATTATTGAAATTTGTATAGTGGAATTCATCTTCTAATTCTAGGGAAAATATTCCTGTATGGCCAGCTAATATTTCTCCATTTTTTGCAATAATGCTTTTATCTTCGTAGACAAAATCTGTTGAAGATTCACCCAAACAAGCTGGTGTATGGACATAAATTACATTCTTTGATAAGTATGATATATCTTCACATAACTTGTTAAAAGTCCCAACATGTTTTGGAAAAGCTGATGGATTTAGGATAATATCGGCATTTTGCTCTTTTAAATTTAGAGACTTTGGCATATTTCCCTTTTCATCTTCACCTATACTTATACCTAAATAAAGACCTCCAACATAAATTGGGTAATTTCCATTATTATCGAGAAAATGCTCTCCAATAGTTATGGTCAAGTCATAATCGTTTGAAAAAGTAGTTTTTTCATAAGTTTTCAAATTATTCTTAACTACTAATCCCAAGGCATCGCCACTTTTTATAGGAATTACAACGTTGTATATATTTTTATCTTTTTTTACTGGCATACCTAGGGTAAAAAGTAGATCCTTATCTTTTGAGAAAGCAAGAAGATCTACAAAACCTTCTTTAGCTGCCTTTAATAAATCTTCCTCTAAGTAGCCATCATAAAGACTTGCCCCTGTTAGACAAAGTTCTGGCAAGGATAGGATATTTACCTTTTCTTCCTCGCTTTTTATGATTAATTCTTTTATTTTCTTAACATTTTCTGCCACATTTCCCAAAGAAACAGGAAAAGATGCAGATTTTATTTTTATATTTCTTTTCATTTTAAACCTCTTAGTCTTATTCTACCATTATTTTACAAAAAAAGAGGACCCAAGGGGTCCCGCTCTCTAAATTTAATTTTATAGGTTATTGATTTCTTCGATTAGGGCTGGGACAACTTCGTGGAAGTCGCCTACTATACCATAATCACAGTTTTTAAAGAATTGTGCGCCCTCATCGTTGTTTATAACTACAACTTTTCTTGCAGATTCAATTCCTTTTAAGTGTTGGCCGGCACCTGAAATACCTATACCAAAGTAAAGTTCGCCAGTAAATTTCTTGCCACTTACGCCAATATAGTGGTCATCTGAAACATAGTGTCTAACTTGGGCAGCAGGTCTTGATGCTCCGAGAACTGATCCTGTAAGCCTTGCAAGGTCTTTTGCCAAGTCTAGATTTTGTTTTTCACCTAGACCCATCCCAACAGCCACAACACTGTCAGCATTTTCAACTGGTCCTTCTAGGTCAACTGGTTCTTTCTTAAGCTTAAGACCATCAGCAAGGAGGGCTGCCACAACTTTCTTAACAGCTTCCCTAATATCACCAACAAAGACTTCCTTCTTCCTATCTTCAACCTTAGCTGGTGCTTTTTTGCCAGTATCTTCTGCCTTTGTAGCCTTCTTAGCATCTTTTTTATCCAAAATATAGGCTGCAATTGTTTCCTTCATAAGGTCGCTAGAACCATCATAGATTTGGCTAATCTTGGCATCCCTATAAAGTTTATCAAGGTCGGTAACAGATGATGAAGTGCCACCACACATATCAAGGGCCTTGGATGTCAAATCTTCAGCAAGCTTTGAAACAAAAAGCTTTGCCATGGAAGTATCTTTGCCATAAAAATCTGTCTTAGCATCCATTTTTAAAGCCGCATCCCTAACCATCATCTTTGCCGCCTTAAGGTCTGTAGCCATAGAAGCGAGGATTGGACGGTTGACCTTGGCAGCCTTACGAGCCTTAAAGGTCTTCAAACCACTTTGTAAATAAGTTTGACTTGCTTCATAAGCAGCATCTCCCAGACCTAGGGAAAGGGCAGCTGTTGCAAGGTTACTTGCCTCAAAAATTTCCTCAATATATTCATTTGCCTTGTTTAGGTCCCCAATCAAATTTTCCTTTGGAACTTTTGCGTCTTTTAAAATCAAGTCTCCAGTTATAACTGATCTTGAACCTAAATTCTCATAGGTTTTTGAAAAAGAAAGTCCTTGGCAATCCTTATCAAGGATGAAAATTGAAAGTCCATTTTCCTTATCTCTTGGATTTGTAAGTGCTGTTACCAAGTAATAATTTGAAAGACGGGCGTTAGTCACTAGGATTTTCTTACCATTTAGGAGGTAGTAGTCTCCCTCTTCTGTGGCTGTAGTTTGAATATCCTCATCTTCCTCAAAGTGGCCGAGACCACCCAGGTTTTTGCCATCTAGGAGCAAATTCAAATACTTTTCTTTTTGTTTTTCATTTGCAAATTTACTTATAGGCCAAGTAGCCAAAGAAGTATGGGCAATGACAAGGCTTGCAAGTCCACTATTTACCCTAGGTATTTCCTCAACAGCGGTAGCATAGTTGTCGTAAGATAAACCACAGCCCCCAAATTTTTCTTCAAATGGA
>NZ_CAUPHG010000013.1:0-25771 GCF_963510915.1 uncultured Anaerococcus sp.
TCATTCTGAGGAACGCAGTGACGAAGAATCTTGTGAATGCAGGATCTCTTCGTTTGAGATATCTCGCCTTTGTGGGATTCTTCGCTATCGCTCAGAATGACTCTTGGGTAGTTACTTCGTTTGAGATGTCCCGAGTTTGTGAGATTCTTCGCTACGCTCAGAATGACACTGTTGTTTCCCCCACTGTCATTCTGAGGAACGCAGTGACGAAGAATCTTGTGAATGCAGGATCTCTTCGTTTTAGATGTCCCGCCTTTGTGGGATTCTTCGCTATCGCTCAGAATGACACTTTAGTGTTTTCTTCGTTTTAGATGTCCCGAGTTTATGGGATTCTTCGCTATCGCTCAGAATGACACGAGGGGTGCTCAGAATGACACTTGGATACTCAGTGTTACACTTTTTTTAGATTGACCAATCAGCTGAGAGGTCTTTCCATTCGGGATTCATTTTGTTTATGAGGTCTAGTTTCTTTTGTCTTACATAACCTTTGATTTGTTTTTCCCTTCTGATTGCTCCTTCTGCTGATTGTCCTTCCTCAAAGTAAACAAGTTTTTTTATATTATATCTATAAGTAAAACTCTTCTTGTCGGTATTATGTCTATATTCATACATTCGCCTTTCTAGGTTGTTTGTTATGCCTGTATATATGACGCGATTGTATTTATTGGTTATTATATAAACGTAATACATTTTTTCCTCTTTTCTTACTTTGCGGTTTTTGCTTCGTTTTAGATGTCCCGCCTTTGTGAGATTCTTCGCTTCCGCTCAGAATGACGGATTGATGTCATCCTATACACCTACGTTGTCATTCTGAGGAACGAAGTGACGAAGAATCCTTTGAATGTGGGATCTCTTCGTTTATTCTGGTCCCGCATTTGTGGGATTCTTCGCTTCCGCTCAGAATGACATTTGGGTGCTCAGAATGACACTAGCTCGTCACGGTGGGTGGGTGTCCTTGTTTATTAGTATTGTCATACCGCTTGCCTCTTTCTATGGTATATATAGGCGGCGGCTATCATTACTAATAGTCCTCCGATTGTGTAACCTATCCAAGCATTTGTACTAAAGGCCTTTGGTAGTTCCACCTTATAGTTTTCTATTTCCATTAGGTTGTTTGTTGTTGTATCCGTAGGTGGTGTTACATAGTCGCCTTTTATTTCTGGTTTTTCTGTCAAGTCAACCTTGCAAGTCACTTCATCAATCATTTTACCGAAGGCATTATTGTAAACATCTACTTTTAAATCTCCTTGTTTTGCACTAGGGTCATTAAGTTTTCCAACTATATCAACAACTATGGCTTTCTCTGTTACCAAATTGCTTCCGTCTGGATTTGGCCTTGTATAGTTGTTAGAACCATACATTTCTTTTAGTTGATATTTTAATGGATTTGCTTCTGTTTTATAGTCACTTGTAGAAACATCCCTGAATTCTGATGAAGTAAGATTCTTAATAGATTTGTCCTTATCAAGAACAGCTACTTTAATAAGTCTATAGTCATCATCTACATTCCAGCCATCTACATAAAGTCTTAAATGAGTATCATATTCGTCAAAAGTCAAACTACTGTGGTTTGGATTTATAACAATTCTTTGTGTAAAGGTGTTGTTTATCTTATCCACACTTATAGTTTCACTTGTTAGCATATTTTGAGGACCTTTTGCCAAGTTAGATTCTTTCGGTTTTACATAGTCTTTGTCAAAGACTTTGATTTCGCCTTTTTCTAACTTAAATTCTTTAATCCAGCCTGGGATTTTTGTATATCCATTAGGTGCCTTTTTTTCTTTTAGGGCATAGAATCCATCGTCATATACATAGAAGTCTAGCTCACCATCTTTACCTGATGTAAAGAATTGTACTTCAGTAAAGCCCTTAGGTAGTGCTTCGCCAGCTTTTAGAACTCGCCTTTCTTTTACTACTCCTTCTGTTTCTTTTTCATAAAGTTTAATGTTTTTATTAGAGTAGTCGGCTGTGTTGTCTGCCTTATCCTTGTAGTACACTTCAAATTCTGCACCTTGAAGACCTATTTTTCTGTCTACTCCGTCAACTTTCTTGAACTTAATTAAGTGTCCCTTCTTGTTGACGATTTCTATCGGCACAATACCAGGTTCTTCTACTTCTACAGTTTTTGTAACTCCGTTTTCTTTGACGATTTCGCCCTGCTTATTTATAACAGGAACTTTTCTGTAGATTTTTCCGTCCTTATCAACTCTGAACTCTACTAAAGGTCCGCTGATTTCATCATATCCATCAGGCGCCTTTGCTTCTTCAATTCTGTATTCTCCTGGATCTATGTTTCTAAATTCAAGTAAACCTGATGCATCAGATATTGCTTGATCGCCTGTTGCATCCCAAACTGTGTCGCCATTGGAGTTTGTTGTTTTCTTTTTAATAATAAATTGTGCACCTGCAAGGGCAAGGTCGTTTTGGTTTACTTTCTTAAGCTTGATAACATTGTCTGGGTTTACTGCTGAGATTACGAATTCAGCCTTTGAAAGCCCTTCGTTCTTAAATCCGTAGACCTTATCCCACCTGTTTACACTAACAGATCCTCCGTCTGAGTAAACTGCTTTAAGCTCGCCGGCTCCTCCGTAGGCTGTTTTGTCTTTTCCTGCTACGGTACCAGTAACCTTGATAATATAAGAATCGTCCTTTCCTATACCACCAGTAAATTTCAAGTCTTCTTTTTCATTAACTCTCAAAAGAGTTCTTGATCTCATAACTCTTGAGATTTCTAAGTTTTTACTTTTTTCATCTACTCCAAAGGACTCAGGCATATCTTTTGCTATATTTGTATTAGAATTGTCCTTTAGCTTTATATATCTAATTTCAAGGTCTTTTACATCTTGATTTGGATAATAGTAGAAGTTGCATCCTGTGTTAGATGTCTTGTTCCTATTTATATAGTAGTAGTGAACAAAATCGCCTGTGTTCGGATCATAACTTACTATCTTTGAAGTGATGTTTAAGTTATTTCCATATAGGGTTCGACTTTGAATTCCAAGGTCATAAGTTAACTTAATGTCCTTGTATTTACTTGTATCACCATTTGTGCCTATGCCGACTTTAATATTATTTTGAGATGTCTTTACCTCATTAAGGTCTATAAAGGCTATCAACTTGCTGGTAAAGTCAACCATGGTGTAAGTCTTTGCATAGTCTGTAAAGACATATCTTATATACTTAGTGTTAGTATTAGTGTCTTTATAATATGTTGCCTTTGCTATTGTTCCAACGCCATCAGCAAATAGGTCAAGACTTTCTGTACTGTCTACAAAGATACCGTTTAATGAAATATTGTTGCTTAATTTTAAGTCGAAATAATCGCCTGGTTTTATCTTTGTATTTTCAGCAAGTTTAAATTTGTTACTAAACTCTAAACTTTGACCGGTGTGTGGTCTTATAACTGTATTGCCTTCATTTTTATACTTTTCAGCATCTTTCGGATCAGGTCTTAGAACTTTTAATTCTGATGACTCAACGCTAATCTTACTTGTCAAATTATCCCCTGTTGCTTCTATATCTCCTGCATAAGGGTCAAGGTCTTTACCACCTACTGTGAAGTGCCATACTTGGTTAGTGTTGATATGACCCTTAGGTGATGTTACTTCCTCTAAGGTGTAGTGACCTATTGTTAAATTATCAATTTCTGCAATACCTTCTTCATTTACAGTTCCTGTTTGGTAACTTCCTGTTTTTGTGTTAGTTGCTTTAAATACAGCGCCCGGTTTTAAATCTCCATTAGCTTTTATTAGATTACCAGCTTGGTCGATTTTTCTTATCTTTACGCCACCCTTGCCAGGTTTTTTATTGACAATCTTACCCATGTTCTTGGCAGTAGCGCTGGTTACATAGTCTACTAACTTTCCTTTTTCCGGAATATATTGGTAAACTCCATTTGCCTTGTCATACTCTAAAGATATATAACCATTTGCCTTAGGAACGATTTGAATTTCACTTACCTTGTAAGTGTATCCATATTCGCCTGCCTTATTCTTCTCGAAACCTATAGTAAGGTCTTTTAATTTTACCTTTTTATTAGTAACAGGATTTACTATATCTGTAGTTGCAATATCAATGTTAGATGCTTCTGAAATCTTAATAGTCTTTCCAGTTTCAGGGACAAGCATATCAAGGTCTTTAAACTTATAACCTTTTTTCTCACCCGGGAAAATAAAATCTACAGCATCTATGTCCACGTTTCTACCTGTCTTCGGATTTGCTAATTGTCCTGAAGTTATACTTACAGTTTCTATTGTAAAGTATAGGAGTGGTCCTTTTATAGGGGCATATCCTTCTGGTGCTTTAACTTCTATTAGTCTGTAACGTCCTGGACCAAGTCCTCTAAAGCCGAAGAAACCATTGAAGGCTGATGCAACATAGGACTTATCTACATCATCCCAAGTTGTACCTCTTGCTTTTTCAAGCTTGAATACTGCACCTTCAAGCCTTCTCTTTGTTACTTCTTCACCATCTATTTTTTCATTAGGGTCATCTTGACCGTGCTTTGAGAAGGTTACATTATAAGTTTCTTCATCATTTACAATCCTCATTCCCTCTTGTGGTATGTGTTTAATTGCATCTGATGAATAAAGACTTTTAATGCTTACTTTTGTTATAGCTGTGTCAATTTTACCTTTATCAAGTGCAGGGAATATACGACCGCCCTTCTTGCCTAGAGCTTGATCATATTTTTCGCCTTCTATCTGTCCCTTCAATCCAAGGTTTATATTACCTTGTTGGTAGGATCCGTGATATACATCTTCCCATTTAATTCCACCATTGCCATCCTTGTTGGCTTGTTGGAATTTTCTCTCTCCCTCGTAGAAGTCGACTTTAAGTTTAATTTCGCCATTCTTTTTTTCGATAATATTGTCATCATAGAAGCCTTCCACATCTATATAGTAGACTCCTCTTTTTAGGTTGAGTTGGTCTTCGTCAAAGCCCCAGTCAAAAGGTCTCCACCTTGCAGTGTTAATCATAGTGACATTTGGCTTTAATAGGTCATAATATTTTAAAATTTCGTCCAACTCAGTTTCTGAATAATTTTCCTTTGCATCAGAAATCTTATAGGTTGACCTATAGGCTGTCTTAACACCAGGTGTTAATGTTCTCGGTAATTGTCCCGCAGTATCACGTTCTTCTCTCTTGTCTACAGGATTGATTTGAACGTTTACTACGTCTGAACTTGCACCTCTGGTGTCTATAAAAATTCTTTGGATATAAGTCTTTGATTGAGGACTGATGTAAATCATCCTTGACTTATACTTAATACCGCTCTTATTAGTTAATGTTGTACTGTTTGCATCTTGTGAACCCGCGTTATTTATGAAGTTAGATGGCGTGTCATCAGGACCATTGTATCTAGCCTTTAGCTGACCATTTTCTTCATAAACTTCAATCTTCCAAGGCGCTTTTGGAGTCTTATAACCAAGTGGTGCTTGTGTTTCATCAAGTTGGTAATAACCCTTAGGTAAAACTACATTTTCTCCATTCTTCTTAAATATTACATTACCTTTTTCATCAGAAAGGGCTGTAATAATTCCGAAGTTTTCTTCAAATTCTTTATAGCTGCTATCTTTAGCTTTTTTAAGAGTGAAAACTCCACCTTGGAGTGGTTGGTTCCTATTGTTTCTCTTTAGTATCTTTAGTTCAATACCTATTTGTTTATTAGGTATTCCTGCAAAACCATCTGGAGGTATTTCTTCTCCTACCTCTTTAAAGCTTGCTTTAACACTTACTCCAGATGTAGGCATTTTAAATTTATTGCCCTTTAAGTCTACTGTTGTCCCGTCATCTTTTGTTACTGTTAAGGAATCTAAAGCATAACCCTTGTCCGGCTTAGTGGTTAGATAAATTTCATCTCCGGCATTTGCCTTTGAGAAGTTTGCGCTAAGAGTTCCGTGTTCCGGTGATGAAAGTTTAACTTCATAAGCCCCTGCATTTGTTCCAACCCAATCAAATTTTCCGTTAACTGAAACATCGGCTTTAGGCATTATGAAGTATAGACCTTGTTCATCAGATTCTATAGGTACATTAACTCCACCTTGAGCTGTTGTTACCTTGTAGCTATTAACCTTGTATCCCGGTTTAGGTAGGACTGTAAGTCTTATCTTTTCTCCAGCTTTAGCTTCACTTGGCTCAAATTCAAATGTTCCTCCACTAATTCCAGTACCTAAAGTTACTAAATAAGTTCCTTCTGGTGGTTTGTAATCTTCATAAGTTACTTTTATATACACCGCATGGGCAGGCATTGTAAATGTACCGGTCTTTCCATTAAATACTAATGTATTCAATGGAACGCTGCTGCCAGGTTTTGTAATTTTAACTGTTTTAACCTTGTAGTCTGTATTAGGTTTAACTGTAAACCTAACCTCTTGTCCAGCTTTTGCTTGTCGACTTTGAGGGTCATCTACACTTATCCAACCCTTGGTATTATCTCCATCTATATTTATGGCATAAGTTTGTTGGCTAATTGGGTTAAAGGTTGCTCTTACCTTAACGGCATTAGGTGGCATCTTAAATTTATACTCGCCATTTTGTGGAAGTATTACTTGATTATTTAGAGTAACCTGACCAACTTCATAGCCTTGTTGAGGAGTAACATTAATTTTAATTTCTTCTCCTTCAACTGCCTTTGTCTTGTTGCCATCGATTGTAACATTACCGCCTGGTGTTTGTTCTACAGTGATGTCATATGGTGTTTTATCCTTAAGTTTGAAAGTTGCCTTTAGGAAAACATCGCTATTTGGCATTGTGAAAGTGTTATTAGAAGTATCTACTTGTGATAATTTGTTTCCGTTTCTATCTTGGACTTCAATATTATCAATTGTATAACCTTCTTCAGGAGTTACAGTTACTGTCACTGTAGTTCCGCTTTCAGCTGAAGTCGGTGCAGAAATTGAGCCGTGTTCCGTGTTAGGAACAATACCTATACTATGGCTTGTCTGTTGAGGTGTATCTTTCTTAATGCTGACATTATAAGTTGTAGTCTTTTCTTGGTAGGTTATTGTCAAGGTTTGATTTGTTGCTTCTCGGGAAGAATTAAATCCTGTAACCATGTCTGAAGTTACATTTACTGTTTCTGTGTTTCCATCTGACTTTGATACTTCTATAGTCAGATTAGTTACATCAAGAGCTTCTCCAACTTTGTAATCTGTCTTATGGTTTGTGCTGTTAACCCTTATGCCTGTAACTATTATATCTTTCCAAGTTGCTTTGACATTTGTGTTTGCGTTAACAGTGATAGCCTCGCCTACATTGTAGTAGCTTCCATCTACTTCCCATTTGTCAAACTCTTGTCCGGCTGGTGCTGTGAAAGTACACTTTGGCAATGTGTAAGATTTGCCTTTTTCTACAGTTTGTACTGCCATGCTGCCGCTTCCACCATTCGGTAAGAATGTAACTGTTGCAGTTTTTGTAGGTCTATCTACCCATATAGCTGATAATGTCCAGTCATAGTTAGCTGTAATTGTTGTGCCAGGTGAATAAGCCCCTCCATTTATATTCCAAGCATAGAATATCTTGCCTGAAGGCGGTGTGAAACCATTTTGTGGAATAGTATAAGCTGAATTCCAAGGTACCGCTTCTTTTTTCATAGTTCCGCTTCCACCATTTGGTTCAAAGCTTATTAGGGCATAATTTGGATCCCTTACAAAGTCCGCATACACATCAGCTCTAAAGTTACCCATTGTGATAACTACTTTCCCATTTTCGACAGCTCGTGTGTAATCTGATCCAGGTCCATTTATATAAAGTCGTTGTAATTTATAACCAGGATCCGGTGTTACGGTTAACATGAATCCTTCTCCTGCACGTGCTTTATCTTTGTCACTGGTAACTTTACCGTTTTTCATGTTAGGATCTATGATTATATCGTTTAGTTGGGACTCCATTTGTTTGAATGTAGCATTAACATATACATCCATATCAGGCATTGTAAATGTCTTCGGATTGCCGCCGGACACACTTATAGGATTTCCTTTTCTGTCAGTTACGGTTAAAGTATCAAGTTCATATCCTGTGCTAGGTCTTATTGTCAAGGTAACCTGTTTGCCCTTTTCTTCATAAGGAACAATTTCTAATCTTCCACCTTGTGAAGTACTTGTAGTTATTAGATGCTTGTAGTTGATGTCTGATTCATTAATATAGGAGTCTTTAATCCAATCTTTATCTCCGCTATAAGAACCATAAATATAGTCTAATCCAATTCCCACTCCCTTGCTTGGGTCATAGGATGTTTCTATTTCAATATAGTAAGGTCCGCTATACCTATCTTTTACTCTTTCTAAAAAAGCTCTTATTCTATCAGGTTTATCCTTGCCTTTATCAGGCCCTTCTGCAATTTTTCCGGAACCAGGTATATTGCCAGGACTATTAGTTGATGTTACATCATTCTTATTAAGAGGTCCATCAATAGTAGATCCATTTGCAACCTTAAAAATTCTAAATATTGTCCCGTCATTATATTTTAAACCATATTTTGATCTCTCTGGTTCTCTATAGAATTGAGCATTCGACCTATATAAAAATTCAGCATTTTTTATTAAGAAAACTTGTCTAAATCTCTTTTCAACCTTATTGATTGCAGTAATCTTAGTTTGACTGTAGGAAGCGCTTAGCTTTCCAGCTCTATTTCTTGACCTATTTTCATGGTCTACAATTTCCCAATCGTCTGCTGCTCTTTGTGGTCCTGGTACTATCTCATCAGAGATTTCTAATCCATCTTGTCCAAAGCTATATGGTGCCATGGCAACTTCTCTGATAGAAGCACCATTAGAAATCCTATTATATAGGTCTTGGCTTCCATAAATTGCATTCATTTCTTCCCTTAGAGATTTTTCCTTCTTCTCTACTTCTGATTTGAATACTACAGAGTTTACTTTGGCATTTGATTGTGCATATTTGTCATCATCTAATCCTATTGTAAAGGATTCGTCATCTTGAAGCGATCTTGTTTGAAGAGCTGCTGCTTGTTTTTGACTCTTATCTTCTTTAATATAAGTCTTGCCGTCTTTTCCAACTGTTACTATCCAAGTCTTGTCGACTTTTTTATAACCTGGTGCTGGTGTCTCCTCATTTAGTTTATAAGTTCCTGGTTTTAGCTTTTCAAAAGAAATCATTCCATCTTTTCCAGTTGTCATAATTCTTTCTTCTGAACTACCATCTGGACCAGTTAGCTTAAAGACTGCTCCTTCAATTAATGTGTTAGGTTCGCCTTCTTTATACTTTTTGATTTTAAAGTCATAAGTTTTAAGGTCGTTGGTTACTTCTAATGAGTTATCTGATATATAGGAACCTTGGATACCTGTGGATTGTTCTAGAACTGGGCCTGATTCTTTTATAATATCAGCTCTTTCATAGAAGTCGGACTTCCAATAGATTGTTCCATTTTCAGTCCAGTCCATACCAGTACCAACTCCACCATATTCTTCCTTGTATGGAACTTTAATATCAATAACAAGTGGCTTGTCTGTCTTTGGAAATTCTAGTTTTAATCTTTTCTCATTATAATGCGATTCATCTAAGCTAGCTCTAACATCTCCTGTTATATTTGTCGGATTGTATTCAGCAAGTCTGATGTCTGAGATTTGTCCTGTAACAGCTTTGTCAAGCTTAAATACTTGATAGTCTCTTTCTGCTACTGCATTGTCATTGTACCAATCCATATTAGGGTCGTTAAGTCTTTCTCTGTGGATTGTACCTGAAGTTTTCTCAATAGATTTTGATTCTGGGTTAATTACATATCTTTGAATTACATAAGGTTTTTGACCTTGTCCAGGATTTCTATTGATAGCTACAATTCTTGTACCCATCTTATATGGTGTAGGATAGTTGCCTGTCCAACCTGTACGTCTATTGTCGTATAAACTCCAGCCCTCAAGAGATCTTCCAGCTACATCTACCCAATTTACCTTGTCTTGTTCCAAGATAGAATTTAATTTAGGTTTATTACCAGATTGGTCTCTGTAGTTATAAACTTTTTTATTACCTTTATCATCAATAACAAGAACCCATTTTTTGTCTAATTTTTTGTATCCATCCGGTGCTTCAATTTCTTCTATAATATAGGTTCCTTGTGTAAGATTCTGTTCGAAGTTTACAGTACCGTTTTTGTCAGAAACTTTTGCATCGGTATATTCTTTTTCACCACTATTAACTTGTTTTGTAATTTTAAATTTAGCACCCTTTAGTGGTGTACCATCTCCATCTTTTTTAAATACTTGGAAGTTGGTTCCTACAGGTCTATTTGTTACCGGCAAAGTAATTATTTTATCATTGTTACCTTCATAGATTTGTCCTGAACCTGAAACTGATGTCTCTACAATTTTCACACTTCCATCTCTAAATACAGTGATTTGCCACTCTATATTTGAAGGTGTGTGTTTTTCTGGTGCCTTAGTTTCTTTAAGTGTATATCTTCCTGGTGCAAGGTTATCAAATATAATTTTTCCATTAGAGTCTGATGTTCTATTGATAATTTTCCCATCTGCATCTCTTAAGGCGAAGCTTGCATCTTTAAGTTTTTCTCCAGTTAATTCGTCTGTCTTTATGATTTTAAATTGTCCTGGTTTATACTTCTTATTTATTAAACCAACATCTTCTTTATAGCTACTTGGTATTTCTGCTCCTACCTGGTCTACTTTTGCTTGGTTGAAGTTAGCACTTGTGATAAAAGCCGACCTTTGATAATTAGGTTTACCATTGTCCATATAGAAGGCTCTCGATAAGTTTACAAAGTCTTTTAAATTTGTAACTTTAAATGTTTGCTCAACTAGATAACCTTCTCTGTATCTACCTACCCTCGGCATTGCTACAGTTAATGGGCTCTTTTCGTAGATACCTCCTGTTGACGTTATTTGACTTGGATCATATTTCAGATAAACACCATTAGTAGAGTTTGTAATAGAACTTTTAGGATTTATAGGTGTGTGGTTTACCAAATAATAATTATTTGGATCTTGCTCTGGTCTCACCCCAAAGGATAGGGGCATGTTCTCATTTATAATTGTTCCATTAATATTCCTTATATTTGGCTCTGTACGATATACTTTTACATCTATTAAATCGAACGCCGGTTTAACTCCCACACCTTCTTGGAAGGCAATAGAATAGCTTGAGTTGTATCTTGTTGACATCCAATTAAATGCTAGTGTCCTACCGTCGCCTGTATAGTTGGCTTCAGGGTTGTAATAAGCTATAGCTGTTATATACCAGTCATTGCCTTGCTTATAAATATCTCTAAAATAATAGGCTTGTGTCGGTCTAGTTTGTCTATCATAGGTATCGTAGTAGGCTGTTATTTTTTGGTTATCTATTTTCGGAGTTCCTGTGATACCAGTCATACCAGGTCCAACTTCGATTGTAAAGTAATAATCTCCTGAGTTTTTCGCATAGAACTTGGATGGTATTATGCCTTTTATTTCAAGACTTGCTATAACAGGTGCGTTCGGTGCATTGTTGTTAAATACATAGGTCAATAGATTTGTCTTGTAATCAAAGTAAGGTTCTGCTATATCTTCACCTTTATTGCCCTTAATTTTAGGAAACTCGCTTGAATATTGAGTAAAGTCGAGGTTTTTATCAAACTGAATTTCAAATATTTGACCAGGCTTTGCTTCGCTGAAGGATATATCTGCGTGGTACATTAAAGATTCAAATCTGTAAGCCTCCCATACTCCCTTTTGAGTACCCCAACTGCTTGCCTTATCTTCATCAATTTCAAATCTCTGACTTACATTTGTAATTGGTGATTTTAAAGTTTTTTGATCTTGTAAGGTCTTTTGAATATCGTATTCTTCACCAATTATAGGATCCCCAGATCCTGTAAGATACTTAGGATTGTATGTTACTTCTCCCTTTTCATTGACTGTTACTTCAAAATATACCTTGGATTTTTCATGACCATTAGGTGCTTGAGTTTCTTCTAAAATATATGTGCCTGTTGGATAATCCCCGAAGTTAGCCTTACCAGAATCATCAGTAATCTTAGTTGCGATTGGGTTTCCATCTTTATCTTTTAAGGTGAATTCTGCCCCAGCAAGTACATTTCTCTTTTTAGTTTTCTTTTCACCTACGGTCACATCTTTGATTTCGTCGCCAAATTTTGTTATTTCAATTGGACTCTTTTTGAATTCCTCGTTGGTTATGGTAATAGTTGGTAGGTCTTGTTGGCCTATATTACTGCTTAGGGTTTCATCTGTCCTGATTTTTGAGTTGCTTGCTGTATCCTTATCTGTTAGCCAATCATAGGATACTGTTTTAGTATCTGTGTTACTTCCTACATTTGCTTTTACTCTTACCAAGAATCCCCAATAATCTTTAAATCTTTCTTTTGGGAAGGTAATTTGATAACCAGTTTTTTTTGTATATGGGTCTGGCTTTGTTAGAGGTTTTCCTTCTATTAAATTAGTGTTTTTTCTATTTAGTACGCTAATTCCAAGGTTTTGTACCATATTATCTACATTTTGATCTTCCATTGCCTTTCTTATATATGGTCTTTGTCCTTGGTTTACATCAAACACAGCTACATCGCTAATGTTTACACCTGGTATGTCTATGTTTAATCTAGTCTTTCTATCAGTATTACCACCACGTTGTTGGTCAAGTGCCTTTAGATAGATATAAAATTCTAAGTTTCCATTTTTATAAAGCTTGCCATAGTGCATAACATTCATGTAGTCAGGATATTTTGGGTCTGATATCGTCTCAGTTTTACCAATACCTTGTGTAATGGTTGCATTGTTTCCACTTAAACTTATTTTGCCATCCTTAGTTATGGTTATAGCCTTGTTTTGTTGATCTATCTTGTATCCATTTGGTGCTTTTGTTTCAATAAGTTGATAATTATCTGGAACTATATTTGTAAAAGTTGCCTCTCCACTTGCATCTGTAGTTACTTCAATATCTGCTTTCCATAACTTGAACCTTGCACCTGCCAATCCCTTACCAGTCTTAATATCGACTTTCTTAACTTTAAATGTAACAGGATTTTGTTCTTCTGCTGTTATTAAAGTGTTCCTTATTAGTTGATCATTGTAATCAGGTCTATAGTAGTTGGCATTTTCTACATACTTATAATTTGTTCCATTAATATTTACTGTTCCTGAAGGTAAGGTTTGTTCTATCTTGTAATCTATATTTTTTGCATTGCCATTACCAACAATATCCCAATATCTTACATTTGGAATGGTAACTAATCTTTCAGTTTTTCCTTCGGCGAGAGTTTCTTCTTCAAGGTCTACTGAACCTAAGGTTGTATTAGGATTATTTGTTGCTACTGCCTTTATCGTTTGCTTAGGCATTTTACGGTGTTTTTGTTCTACAGGCAAGTTCCAAATTTGAGTTACATATAGATCTCTATACTTAGAAATTGAAACTCCATTTAAAATGTAGTCCTGTTTCGTATCCGGGTTTTGTAAAGCTGTTTCAAATTCATAAACCGCAATTGTGCCAGGGTCTTGTTTTGCTTCAGGTTTTGTTCCTTCAGCTGGAATGTTTCCATTAAGGTCAGTTACGCCTTGTTTTTTTACCATTTTTCCATTTGCATCTAGGCCATAAACTGCCATTTGTGATTTGTTAGGGGTTTGGTTTTCGCTAAACTCTCTATTTGCTAATGGTAGCTTGCCGTCGTCGCCTGTTGATACTCCATCTGTTACAGTCCATCTTGCTGTATCTGCCTTTGCAAATTCTCCAAGGATTGTAGTCCTGTTATTCATGCCTACTCTTGTTGGAGTTGCTTGTCCAATGGCGTTTTGGTTGTAGGCGTCTTCAACTGTAAATCTCTTTGCTCCGACTTTAACATTGCCAGCTTTATCTGTTTTCTTTGTAAGTATTACAGAAAAGTCCATCATGTAGGCTGCTTGTTTATTTTGGACAGGCGTGTAGAGATTATATGTTATTTCTTTCATTCCTTGTTTTGCTTCATGATGTTTCGAGTCAACTATTCCAAAGGCATCAGGAAGTTGGCCTGTTAGACCAAGATTGCTCTTATCTTCAATTTTTCCAAGACCAGATCCCTTTACTGTTGTAAAGTTTGCCTTATAACCAAGACCTTGTAAATCATTATTTGATAGAACTTTAATAGTCCAATTATATCCTGCCAATTGTCCATTTTCTATTACAGGTCTAGCCCAACCGTCTACATCTACCTTATAGTCTTCTATTGTTCCTGGGTCTATTATTTTTTCTACATCATTTCTACCAGGTTCAATAATTTGATTTGTTACAATACCATACTTATTTACCTTAGTAGGTATTAGGTCCTTAGGTGCTTTAACGCCTAGGCCTGATACTTTGTTTACAACTGTAAATGTTCCGTCAGAATCTAAAGTAATTTTATCCGGATTGTAATCTACAGGTATATCTAAAGGCACTTTAATGTCTTTGTTTATATTCTGTTTTAATTTATAAGTAATTACATTGTTAGCAAATGTAGGTTGTTCAGTTATATCAGATCCATTGTATTGGATTGGTTTTAAGGTAGATATATCTTTTACCGTAAGTTTTTCATCTAAATGAATATTAAAATATTGGTAATCTTGTATTGATCCAGCAATTGTTGAAGTATCAAAACGAGTGATAATATGAAATTTTTTGCCATCTAGGTTAAGCTCATTAGGCCCTGCTCCCACTGGTTGTGAAACATTTTCAGCACCAATGTCAATGAACATATTTGGCCTAAAGTTTTCGTCCCTGTCTTTTACTATAAGGGCTCTTATAGCTTTGCCGTTGTCGTCCATGAGTTTGGCTTGGTCGGCTTTTGAGAGTTTGTATTTTTTCTCAAAGCTATCTAATAGATTTTGGATTTCTTCTAGGCCTTTTGACTCATCTGCTAGGGCAGTCTTTAATTCCTTGTCTGCTTTTTGGAGGTCTGTTTGTCCTAATAAGGATTTTAGGCCTTCAACAAGTCCTGCTTCTTTTTTGTCTTCCTTTTTTGCTTCTTCTTTTAGCTTGTCAAGATTAGCATCAAAGACTTTGATGGCTGATTCTTTTTCTTTCTTATCTTCGGAAGGCTTTTCTGATTGTTTTTCTGTTTGTGGTTTGCTTTCTGACTTTTCTACTAAATGCTTATACTTAGTCTGATTTTCTTTTTTGTCTTGTGGCTTTTCTTGAGTTTCCTTGTCGTCTGCCTTTATTTGGCTTTCTTTCTTTTCTGGATAGGCATAGGTGATTATTTCATCAAAGTTTAAATTAGCTGCCTTGTTTTTTTGTTTATTAAGTCCAGATAGGATTGCTTCTAGGTAAAATCTTAGGTCAGATTTTTCAATTTTGTTGTTGACTGCTAGGGCTTTTGTGAAGTCCTTTAGGTCTTGGTCAGTAATCTTGCCTTGGTTGTAAGAATCAAGATCTTGAGCAAGGCTTTCTATAAGAGATTCTTGATTGCCTATTAGTTTGCCTTCTGATTTTAATTTTGCTATTAGGCTATCTTTGTTTAGAATAATAGCTGAAATTGTTTCTTTTTGAGGATTTATTTTTTCCTCTACTGGGATTTCATTTCCATTAGCATCTGTTACGACGATTTGTGCGTCAGAAGTTTTTTCTTCTTTTTTGTCTTCAGTCGATTTGTTTTCTTCTGAATTTTTATCATCTACTTTGATTTCTGTAGATGGTTTCTTCTCCTCTGCTGGTTTTTCTGTTGGAGTTTCCTCTACCGTAAGAGGGTCTTCTTGGTCATCAGAATTTTTCTCTTCATTTCCTTCTATATATATAGGGTTTTTTAGCACGCCTTTATTTAAGGAATATGATTTGACTTTTGTGTTTTTCTTTGAGACTTTTGTTTTTAGGTTTAATTTGGCTAGGTATCCTGCTGGGATTTCAAATTTAATCTTTTTCGCAAAGTCTATTGTCTGAGAAAATTCCCTTTTGATTTCAAAACCATTTTCAGTTGGCTTATAGTAGTCTAGGAATATTTGTGAGTTTGTTGTTTCTTGGTTTTTGTCAAGATTAAAGTCATAAACAAGCTCTTTATTTTTCTCTTCTTCGTTTACTATGTAGTCTGTCCAGGTGATGGTGTCATAGCTAGCAAATATACCGCCGAGGATGCCTTCTTTTTTGAATTCTCCCTTGGCTGGTGAAGTTTTTTCTTCTTGGCTTACTAGCTTGATAGTTTCTACAGGTTGGTTTTCTACTATGGTTGCACCAGCTTCTGCCTTTAGGCTATAGGTAAATAGCTTGGCTTCTTTGTCGTCTTCTTTTAGACCCAATATCAATTCATAGGTTCTTTGATCTTTTGCCTTGTTCACATCTGCTTTTAGCTTGTAGATTATTTCATCATTTGCCTTTGATGTGATGGTTAGGCTTTGGATTTCTTGTTTAGGGTCAGCTTCTTTTGTATCAACATCTGTGTCTGCTTGTAGGAGTTTTAGGTTATTAATATTTGATGTTGGTAGTTTGGTTAAGGTTAATGAAAGTTTTGCCTTTGTGGCTTGGTCAAGTTTTTCTTTTCTCTTGGCCTTGATGGTGTAGTCTATCTTTGTTAGGCTCTCATCAAGGTTCGATGTGATTTCTAGACTATAATTGCCTAGGTCTTTTACTAGATGACTGTCGTCTGCAGTTTCTATCTTGCTTTTTTCTTCATTGGTTTGAGCAAGACCCATGATAGACGAATTAGCATCATATACTTCTGGTTCTGGTGTATTTGCAAAGGCTGTAGGTGGTATAGACATAGCTAGGGCTATGATGCTTGCAAATATTTTTCTTGTTAGTAGACTAATTTTCCCTTTCATAATGACCTCCTTCCTTTCGATTCTTTTTCGATAATTTCATATAGGATCTTAATCTTTGATTTATTCACTTTCATCCGATATTTTCTCGTTTTCATAATTTTGTCCTTATCTATATAGCAATTCAAATTGTTTTTTATATATTTTGTATAGTTGTTATAAATAAAATACAACAATGGTATTTTTCTTGCTTATTCTTTACTTTATTTTATAACATTTTGACTTTTTTTACAAGAGTTAAAGTGCAGATTCGCTAAAGTTTTGGCTTGTTTTTAGCATCTTATCTTTTTTTAGAATCTATAAGAAGCTGGGCCTTTTTTATAAACTTGTCAATCGCCTTTTTATATATATTGATTTTTACCAAATTTTTAAATATCGCCTATAAATTTGAATCAAATATACAGATATTAAATAAATAATTTCTCATGAATGAATAAATGACTGTCATCCAAAGATTAAGGGTATAAAAAAGGGCTCACACTTTTGTGTTTTGCCCTTCATTTAACTTTATTCATTGTCTATAAGTCTGCTTCTGATATTTAATGTTTGAAGGTATCTTACAAAGATAGGTGTATTTACTTTTGGCTCAGTTTTTGTCTTTCTTATTAGAGATTTACCTGGTTTAACTTCCTTGGCTTTTGGGTTTGCCTTTGGTAATTCTTCTGCCTTAGTATTTTTAAGTGGGATAGGTTTTTCTTCCGCCTTGGTATTTTTGTCTGTTTCGTTTTTATCAGCAGGTGCCATAGGCTTCTTTAGCTTTTCTTCCTTGCTTGGTTGAATATCCTCTGCCTTGGCTTTTTCATTTGCTTTTGGCTTATTTAAGTCTTGGCTAGGATTTTCTTTTGCTTCTGGGTTTTCTGCTTGGTTTTTGGAAGTTTCTATCTCGTTTTTTGTTTCTTTGTCTTCTTTAACATTAATAGGCTTCTCATAAGCTTTTTGGTTATCTTTTTCGCTTATTGTAACTGTTTCAATTTTTTTAACAGCTAGGGCAAGTTTTGCTCTTAGTTTGGTAGAAAAGTCCCTTTCGCTTGGTGTTGGAGAATCCTTTGTAAGGTCAGATATTGTAGTTAGGGGAGTAAGTTTGCCTAGGTTTAGGACAGGTTTTCCTCCGCTATTTCTTGCAAGATGTGGGTCTATGCTATTGTCTGTGTAGATTATTTCGTCTAGTTCGATTAGCTTGTTGCTAGCTTTATCGCTAACAATTTCCGCTTCTTTGACAAGGTCTGCAATCCTCTTATATTCTTCCTTGGCTAATTCTGGGTTTTCTTCTTCAAGCTTGGTCAAGCTATCTAGTTCACTATCTAGGAGGACTTGTTGAATCAATTCCTGGATTTGCCTGTTTTTTTCTCTGATAGCTTGGGTTAGGGTCCTAGCTTTTTCGATTGTTAGATCATCTAATTCGACCACTGACTTTTTCTTTTCTTTTAAGAGTCTGTATAGGTCGTTTTTAACTTGCACTAATTTATTTTCTAAATTGTCGGTTGGTTTTTGATTTGGCTTTTCTTCAGGCAGTCCTAGGAAATTCATGAGTGAATTTTCAGTTTTTTTGCCCAAAGTTTTCTCTTTGTCGTTAATTATGATTTCTTCTTCGCTTATTAAAGGTTTGACATTTTTTGCTCTTAGGTCAAATCTTGCCATAGACCTTGCTGGAATTACAAAATCTTCTGGCTTTGTTATTTCTTTCTTCTTGGCTTCATCTGTGGTTGGGTTGATGAAGCTAAGGGTCAGTTTATAGTCGCTTAGGTCGTTTGTCCCAAGGTCTATATAGTCAGTTAGGTTTTTATCCTGGTCTGTATTATTTAGGATATAGGTCTTAAAAGGCAGTTTCCCAAATGGGTTGGCCTTTTCTATTATTTGATTTTCTTCTATTAGTTTTTCTTCTGAAGGTTTTTCTTCTGAAGGTTTTTCTTCTGTTGGCTTTTCTTTTAGGATAGTAAGCCTACCCTTGTCATCTTTGATAAGGTTGGCATCGATTTTGCCGACAGTCGATTTGCCATCACTCGTTACTATGTAATAGATGGTATAAGTGCCTAGGTCAGGGCTTTCGTCAAGATCAACTTTTGCTCTGATGGTTCTTGTGCCTGTGATTTTTGTCTTTAGCTTAAATCCTCGGATATCGTCATTTAGAATTCTTTCAGGATCCTTAGATAGGTCTTCTCCTTCAAGGATTTTTATCTGGCTATCTTTGAGGGCAAAAACAGATATGGTATATTCTTTTACTGCCTTATCTCCGAGGATATCAAAGGAATAGACAAGGTGTGACTTTTTTTCACCATTTTGGTCATTTACTCGAAGACTTACAGGTTGTGGATTTATTTCAATCTTTTCCTCTGCTTCTGGGAGTTGACCCTGTCTGCTTATGTAGTTAGTATTTATTTTTAAATTAGGCTTATTAGTCCTCACCCTTGTGGTAGTTGGTGTTGGAGTTGAGCTTGAGTTTGAGTTTGGGGTTGGGTTGGTTACTTCCTCGCTGATTTCGCTGTCTTCGATGAATACTTGCTTTTTTGGTTCAACAGTGTCATCAAGTGGAGTTAGGTTAATCTCATCAGCATTAGCATTTAGCGGAATAGCTAGGGCTAAGGCTACGGAAATGATTCCAATTCCGATATTATTTTTTCTGCTTTTCATAACATCCTCCGATTACATATATTTTATCACATTTTCAATTGTTTACAATAGATATTTTAGTTTTATTATATATTTATGACTATTTCTAAATATTTGTTTAGTTATTCTACATATTTGCTTGCTTCTCTAATTGTTAGCCCAGATAAATCGTTAGCCTGGTGATACAAAAAAGACCTAACCCAGGCAGGGTTGGTCTTAGAATATTCTCTTAAAGCCCAACCTATCGCCTTGTCTATAAAAAACTTTTCATCCTTGTCTTTGGCAGGGATTTTTAGATTGGTTTTTATAATTAATTCCAAAAGTTTAGAATTAGTTTTGTCCTTATATTTTCTTTGATGGCCAATAGCTATACGTCTTAGCCAAAAATTTTCGTTTTCAGCAAGGTCTAGGATTTTTCTTTCAAAATCCTTATTTCCATAGCCAAGCCTACCTATAATTGAATCTATATTATCAATAGTATCCCACCAAGGACGAATTTCTGCTAAGGAAATTAGGTTTTCAAAATCATCTATGGTCAAAAGGTGGCTTTGGCTCTTTAATAAATCAAGACCAAAATAGTTGATTTCCCTGTATTTATGGCTGAAAAGTTCTGTCAAAAGTTGCCAGTCGATTATGGAAGATGCCTTGGCTTTCTTTATAAAGGGCTTGGATAAATCATGCCTCAAAGGTGCAGCGATACCGTAAAAATCAAATTTATTTCTCATGTAGGATGCCATAGCTATGGCTCTTTCAGGATTAGCTTGGGATTTTAAAGTCCTTTCTAGGTCTTTTATGGTAAACATTTTAGAAATTTTCAAGCCTAATATAGCCGGTTGGCCCGTAAATCGCCCAATTTGTTGACCTAAGCAAGTCAGCACCAAAGACAACTTGGATATCTTTGTTAGCCAAATCTTTTTCAATCTGGCTTAGACCGAGAGACACTTCTTTGTTGTCATTTGTGAAGGTAAAACGGCTGAGATTGGTGACATCATCTATTGATTCGCCAAGCATGGATAGGGTTTCTTTTACTTCTGTATTAGAATCCACAGCTTCTTTGGCAAGGACTGGTGAAATAATTGTTAGGGGTCTTGATGTGTCTATGGCAGCTTTTATAATTCTTCCATTAAAGCCTATATTTATAATAGGTTGGTTGGTTTTTTGTTTGTTTACCTCCATGAAGTCAGATATTTGGACTTCAAAACGACCTTCTTTTGGATTTGCCCTCCATGCAAATTGAGAAATCACATTCCAACCTAGGACCATGTCGCAATCGTTAGTATTGCCAAAGGGGTCAGCTCCTAGATCAAAGGCTGTATCTTTGGCAACAAGGACTGGCACCTTGGATAATTTAAGACCGCCTATTAGTAAGTCTCCAAGAATGGCTCTCTTATATGTTTTTTTATCATCTATGTAGTCTGTATCTAATAATTTTATATCAAGGTCTTTAGCGATAGATTCCTTGACCATGGTATTACCCCTAGTATTAAACATAGCGATGAGGGTTTTGCTATTAGAAGCAAGGCCTAGGTATATAAAGTTTAAAAATGTAGTATCAGCTACTGGAACTAAAGAAAAATCCATAATAACTCCTTTTTTCTTTTTATATTTATAATATTATACCATAATCTATGAAGGTGTCTTATCCGAGATAAGTTATCTTTTTTTCGTTAATCCGAGATTAGCTGTATCAGATAGATTTTCTCAGTCATTGACATAACTGCTCCGTTCAAAGGGGAGGCCCGAGGGGTTTTTTCACTAGGTGAGACTATTAATCCAGGATTATCATCTTATAATTTTAATTTAATTTTGCTTTAATATTATAAAATATCATTCTACTTACAGTTGAATCTTCGTTCTAAGGGGGAAACCCTATGGAACGTTTCGCACGTTCCCTCATCTGTTTCCCCCTTAAACCCCTTTTCCGTTACACCCTCCGGGCGACCGAAAACTCATTTGCTCCGCAAACTCCTCCGTGCTCCCGCACTATGTTTTCGGCATAAAAGCCCCAAATCAAGGGGCTTTTATGTCCTCTCGGGGGATATGGAGTTTGCCTACGGCAAACGTGTTGGTATAGCGGAGCCACTGTTTGAGAATACTATTATCCTAACTTTTTAAAATCCCAAGACCCCTAAAAATTGCGATCTAGTCTGACTTGTGTCTTAATTTTGAAATTCGTTCACAGTAGTTACATAGTCTTTATTCACAAGTGACTGTCAGTGCAATTTTCTAAACGGAGTCTTGGGATTTTAAAATTCTTGGTCTTTAGATTTTAAACTCTTCGTATAAGAATAACCCCAATCCTGCAATGTTTGGCGAAGCCAAACGAGCCTAGCAAATCTAAAACTTCGAGAATATTCTCTCCTTTATCGGGTATGATTTTTAATCTAGGGTTGCGTTAAGAAAACTGATTGTTTGAGCGTAGCAAGTTATCAGTTTTTAGCAACCCGCAGATTAAAGAATCTGTGGGAATGACAGTTTTCATATACAAGGTCATTCCCTCTACACAAAAAAGCTTGCGATAGCAAGCTACTTTATTCGCACTCCGCAGGAGCCGTCTGGGGGTGTAAGGAAAGGGAGGGTTCGGGAGGGAAGCGATGAGGGACCATACGGAAGGTCCCTTAGCGTCCCTCCCGATTACGGAGCAGCCACGTAACTGGCTGATATTATTTAGACGATAAAAATAAAATTTAAAATAAAAAATAATAAGATTGTTTCGTCTCGGACGAAAAAGCAATAGTATTCTTAATGAATTATAAAATATAAAAATACTATTAGCGCAAGGATTATCCTGTAGATTCCAAATGGAATAAAGTCGTGTTTTTTGACGTAGGCTAGGAATTTTTTGATTACTATGAAGGCTACTATGAAGGATAGGACCATGCCTATTAGGATTAAGAACCATTGGTTTCCTGAAAAGCCTCCTAAATTTTTTACTAATTTCAAAAGGGTTGCTCCTAGCATGGTTGGGATGGCTAGGAAGAAGGAGAATTCTGCCGCGGCAGGTCTACTTAGGCCTAGGACCATGGCGCCTATGATGGTGGCGGCTGATCTTGATGTGCCTGGAACCATGGCTAGGCATTGAAAAAATCCTACCAACAAAACTGTAGTGTATGGGACATCTGCTAGGGATTCGTATTTGATATTTTTATTTTTCTTTTCAATGAAAATTATAATTAGACCCCAGACAAAGAGCATGGCAGCAACTGTCATTGGGTTAAATAAGTAAGCGTCTATTAGGTCATCAAATAAAAGCCCCAGAACCATGGCTGGAAGAACGCCTACGATGACTTTTAGCCACAAGCTTATGGTTTTTTTGTCTGGATGGCTTAGGATAAAATACGCCTTTGATTGGACGTTTAATTCGTCGTAGTTTTTTGGAAGCCTAATCTTGGATTTAGTCCAAGGATTTAGCTTTTCAAAATAAAGGACAACTACAGAAAGAATAGCTCCTAACTGGATAATTACGTTAAAGGCATTGGAAAAGCCTTCTGGCTCAAGTTTTACAAATTGGTTTACAAGTATCAAATGCCCTGTGGATGAAACAGGCAAAAATTCTGTAACTCCTTCTACGATTGATAAAATTAGGACTTTGATTAGGTCGATTATCATATAAATTCCTCCATAAATGAGTGTTTTTCACCTTTTACCTGGTAGGCTAGGACCATGTCACAGTTGACATTTTCCGAGCTTCTTAGGATTGACATTTCAACATTTGGATTTTCTTTTTTGAGGTCTGCTATAAGGTCTTTGACCTTTTTTCTGGTGTGGGATTCACTTGATTTAGTAACTGTGCAGGCACAATCTAAGGCTCTTAGTTGTGCAAAGTTTCTCCACCTTATTATGTCTTCTTCCCTGAGATAATATAGGGGTCTTATAAGAAGCATATCATCAAAGTTTTGGGCGGTGAGTTTTGGCTTCATGGTCTTGTAGTTTCCTGCATAAAGTACATTAATCATGATGGTTTCTATTACGTCATTTAGGTGGTGGCCTAAGGCTAATTTGTTACAACCAAGCTCTTTCGCCTTGGCATAAAGAAAGCCCCTCCTCATCCTCGCACAAAGATAGCAAGGATTGCCCCCATCTGCCAAGGTTTCTGATATGTCAAAAACTTTTGAGTCGTAGATTTTGGCTGGGATCCCAAGATAAGCTAGGTTTTCTTTTAGCAATTTTAGGTTTTCCTCGTCGTAGCCCGGGTTCATAGATAGGTATTCCACATCAAAATTGACTGGCGAATGTTTGTGGAGTTCTTCTATGAGTTTGGCGAGAATTAGCGAATCCTTGCCACCAGAAATGGCCACGCCTACCTTATCACCTTCTTCTATTAAATTAAATTCCTTGACGGCCTTTATGAAGGGAGACCAAAGTTCTTTCCTATATTTTTTGATTAAAGATTTTTCGATTTCTTTTATGTCTGTCATAATATTACTTTCCTTGATGGTTCATATCTTTTGGATACTTCAAGTTTAATATCCTTATCTGTGTCAAGACCCAGACTTTTTAGGTAGGTTTCAACTGTGATTTTGGATAATTCTTCGGTGTTGTTTGTTGTTGACAAGTGGGATAAAAAAACACTTTCTCCCCTGCCTTCTAGGGCATCTCCTAGGATTTCTGCTGCCTGATCATTTGATAAATGACCCATATTACCCATGACCCTGAGTTTCAAATTGTAGGGATAAGGTCCTATTTTTAGGGCCTCAAGGTCGTGGTTGGCCTCTAGATAATAGATGTCAGAACCCTTTATATGGTAGGCAATCTTATCGTCAATCATCCCTGTATCTGTTAGGAGGGTGATTTTTTTGTTGGCAAGATAAAGAATAAAACCTACCGGTTCATTAGCATCATGGTAGGTTGAAATCGGATAAATATCCATAGATTTGAAATTTAAAAACTCGTTGGACTTAAATTCTCCTATGAGTTCTTCTTTGAAATTCTTTGTCTTTGGTAGGATAGCCTTCCAAGTACCCCTGTTTGCGTATAGTGGAATTTTAAATCTCTTGGCAAGAACTGCCGCACCCTTGGCATGGTCGGCGTGTTCGTGGGTTAGAAAAATCCCATCAAGCCTAGTCGCAGATTCGCCAATATCTTCTAGGAGCCTTTCGATTTGCCTACCGGAAAAACCAGCATCAACCAATATTTTTGTCCCATCATGGTCTATAAAGACTGAATTGCCAGAAGAACCTGAAGATAAAACTACAAATTTAGTCATTGAAGTAGTCTTTCAAAAATTCTGCTATGGCTGGTGAGTTATTATCTCCAATTACAAAATCGGCGGCTTGTTTGGTTTGCTCTACGGCATTACCCATGGCAACTCCGACTCCTACAGCCTTTAAGCATTTTATGTCATTGACTCCGTCACCAAAATACATAACTTGGTCTAATTTCAAATTCAGCATATTTACTAAATCCAAAAGAGTCTCAGACTTGCCTGCGTCTTTATTTAAGATTTCTATGATATTTCTATCATTTCTCATATATTTATAAGAATTATTAAAGTCTTCTTTGTGTCTTTTTTCAAATTCATCAAGAATTTCTATATCACTTTCAAAACAAACTCTTGCCAAATCATCATTGATATCCTTAATAGTCTCATATCTTAGCCAAGGCATCCTCATCCTAGTCTTGTCATTAAGAAAATGTTGATTTGGATTCTTCGCCTTGTTATAGAGGATATCTCTAGTATGAATTGTCACATCAATCCTGTCATCATCAAGTTTTGATGCAATCTTATTGACATCTGCTTCTGTCAAGACCTTTTTAATAAGGGCTTTGCCGGTGGCATTTTGCCTAACAAAGGCACCTGTGCAGGTGATTGAATAATCGTCAAAGTCCATAAGACCGAGCTCTTCTCTTATCCAATAAAATCCATTGAAGGTCCTGCCAGTGCAAAGGACAATTTCCTTTCCTCTTTGTTTTAAATCAATAATTATATCTTTAGTTGCATCTAAAAGCCTATCATCCTTGTTGACAATAGTCCCATCTATATCAAACGCTATTAATTTTATATCTTTTCTCATCATTATCGCTTTCTTTTTCTTCTCTCAAACTCCTATTATTTTACTAGAATATAGGCTTTTATTCAATTTATAGAAATTAGAAAAACCAGGTCGTTTTGACCTGGTTGAAATCTTATTTATAGATAAACAAGGAAACTAAGGAAAATAAAATTATCAGAGCTGTGAGAATCATAATTACTTTACCTGCTGTTCTTCCTATATTTATTGTATAGCCAACTCCCACTCTTTTTGGCACAAAAAGGGCAGGATCATCGGGGTTGTTATAAAATCCAGCTCCTAAAATCCAATACTTGTCGTCTTCCTCAAAGGAAAAATCTTCCATCTTATCAAGCCTTGAACCGTCAGTGCCTACCTTTATTCCAAGTTAAATCACAACACCGATTGACAATATGATTGTAAGACCAGTTAGGATATACAAAGGAAGGCTGT
>NZ_CAUPHG010000014.1:0-25613 GCF_963510915.1 uncultured Anaerococcus sp.
GCCTGGAGCGATGGCTAGGGTGTTTGATCCATCTGTCCATTGTTCACGAAGGGCAGCGATAGGGTCCCCGCCCCCACATGGGATAAGCTTCACATGATCAAGATCTAGGGCATCTTTTAGTAAGTCTTCTAGGCTCTTATCAAGTTGTTCTGATACAAGCTCCCCGTCACTAGCTGTAAAACGATAAGCGTGGAAGGTGCTGATGATGCCTGGATGGTAGGTAAAAGCATCATGGTCAATCTGAGTAAATACAGTATCAAGGTGCATATAAGCTCTCTCAGCAGGGATATTAACTGCGAGCACTTCCTTAACTTCATTGTCATCGGCTAAGATTAAATTTTTCGCAAGTTTTTTAATAGATTCAAGCTCTGTTCTCTGGCTAATACCAACCATCACAAGGTTTTTATTGATATTTAAGATATCCCCACCTTCTATAGAGTGGCCAGAATTTCTTCCATAAAAATCCCTTGTACCACCATATTCTTTGTGGTATTTGAAAATATACGAAGCGTAAATAGTTTCCCTACGTCTAGTCCTGGTATGCATACAGTTAATAGAAACTCCATTAGCTATAGAAGAAAATGGATCCCTTGTAAAATATAAGTTTGGCATAGGATAGATAGCTGAATAGGACTTGTTGCTAATAATCTTATCCTTACTTGTAAAACCACCAACTTCTTTAAGGGTAATGCCAGACATGGTTTTTTCTACAAAAGTCTTGGTGTCCTTGATTGATTTAAGAAGGGCTTCACACTCCTTATAAAGATTTTCATTGTTAATACCAGCTTCCTCTAGGTATTGACTTAAAAACCTATCACGAAGACCCTCATTAGCATCAAGAGTTTCTGCCATCAAGTCTTCAAGATAGACAACCTCAGCCCCATTATCCCTAAGAATCTTTGCAAATTCGTCATGTTCAGCCTGGGCCTTGGCAAGGTCAGGTATATCATCGAATAAGAGTTCCTCAAGCAAGAAAGGTGTGAGATTTAGAAGTTCCTCACCAGGTCTGTGGAGCATAACTTTCTTCAAAGTATTAATCTCGTTGTTAACGTTTACTTTTTCCATAATCTCTCCTAATAAATTTCTTTCAAAAAAGGACTAGTGCTGACACCTATGTCAACAAAAGTCCTTATTATCAACCAGCCACCCGACTAGTATCTTTAGATTCCGTTTTCCTAATATAATTATAACACGAATCTAAACCCTTGACAAGATATATTATGGTAAAGTCAAAGTTTTACACACCATCAAGAAAACAAAAGAAATCCCCAGCCAAAGCAAAAACCCAGCGCCTTCCCAAACGACACCACATGTGGAGGAGGTATCTCATGAATTTGATAATTTCTCTTCGAATTTTCTGGTCCTTTATGAGATTTCTCCCGTCTCCATGAGCCGACGGGCTTGCTCTTCCTAGGTTCGAGACGGCTCTGTTGGACTTGGGAAATATCCCACAAACTCTGGACCAATCACGAATTGACTCTGAAATTAAAAATATCTTAATAAAAAATAAGCGGAATGTCTCTTATATTAAGATAAATTCCGCTTAAATCATTATTAAATTACTTGGTCTTTTACTTAGGTCAAAGGCCTAAGCTTTTACATAGAATATTTTTCCTAAAAACCAAGATAGAACTTAGCAAATAGGGCAGCTGCAATTGCACCTACATATGGGGCAATGCCTGGAATTGTTAGGCCGTATTGCCAATCATTATCTGTTTTGTTTTTGATTGGTAGTAGGCTATAAGCAAGTCTTGGACCTAGGTCTCTGGCAGGATTCATAGCAAATCCTGTTGGACCACCCAATGCCATACCAATTGCCCATACTAACAAACCAACACCTATTGGCACAAAATTTGGTTGGTTTTTAACAAGACCTAATATTGATGATAAGAAAATAAAAGTTGCAAAAAACTCTACAAAGAAGTTTCTAGGAAGGTTTCTAAATATAGGGTTTGTTGAAAATATATTTCTTACCTTAACTGGGTCAATGTCTAGGGATGAATCAAATTGATCCTTGTATAAGACATAACAAATTAAAGCTCCGACACACGCTCCCAAACATTCAACTATAACATATGGTATAAAGTAGGACCATGGTATAAGACCTAGGATAGCCTGGCAAAATGCCATGGCTGGGTTAATGCATACATCCCCAAATACTACTAAAACTATAGTGATACCAAATCCCCATGTTGTAATGGCAAACAAATGGCCTGATCCTTGGTATTTAGCCTTGTTAAGTACCTCATCACAATGAACGCCCACACCAAATATAATCATAAGGGCAGTTCCTAAAAATTCTGCTATTAATTTTGAAATCATATTCGCTCCTTACTATTAAGCTTCAACAACTACGCCTAAACCATCTGGAATAACTACTACTTTAGCATCTTCGCCCATTATATCAAAGGCTAATTTCAAAGCGTCATCCATAGTTCTTGCAAGCTGCATGTGTAAGTCAGTAACAAGTTTTTCATCTATTTTGTCAGATACCAAAATTACATGGTAGTGAGAAAGGATACGGGCAAAAATTTGAGAAGTCCATTGGTCTGGCACAGTTTCTAATCTTGGGGTATTAATAGCCATATCTTCAAATTCTTTTGCCTCTTTTACATCGGCAATATTGTGATAGAAACCTTCACCACCGTGACCATCACCACAAGCACAACAGCTAATGATTACTCCACCTTCTTTAACAGTTGCTTCAGCAGCTGTCATACCCTTTACAGCTTGGTAAATATTTTGATCAAGAGGAGCTCCACCATTTGTAGTAATGGCTATATCACAATCAATCTTTTTAACGCTGGCAAGTTTCCTTACAAAATCACAACCAACCTTGTGAGCTTCTTCCATATCACCTGCAAAAGAACCGATAATTTCGTGTTTACCATTCAATACAACATTAATAATGAAGGCAAGATTTGCTTTTCTTGCTGCATAAACCATGTCTTCATGGATTAAATTGTGGTTTATATTTCCGGTTCTTGAATGTTTATCATCTATAAATTCACCACTGTGGTTAGCCATGATTGTTTTATAAGAAGCAACCCCTGGCAAAACTGATTTTCTTCCACCAGAAAATCCTGCGAAAAAGTGAGCTTCAATAAATCCTTCAGCAATTAACAAATCACATTCTGCAGCGATTTTGTTGATTATGCAAGCTCCACCACTTGGAAGAGTTCCGATTTCTTTCATTGAGCTATCATCTGTTGAGACGTGCATTACAATTTCTTCGTTATCTACAATCTCTTGACCGTATTTATTTATTAATTCTTCCCTAGTTGATGGACGATGGAAGCCTGTTGCTACAAGAATACGGATGCGGGCATCTGGGTTAGCACTGCGTATTCTCCTTAGTAGAATAGGTGTAATAATTTTTGAAGGAACAGGGCGAGTGTGGTCTGAGCTAATAATTACTATATCTTTTTTACCAACAACAAGTTCTTCTAGTTTCTTTTGTCCGATTGGATTATCTAGAGAATCTTCAACCAGCTCTTCTTGGGACTTACTTGCCTCGTAGTGAGTTTGTTTTCCTTCTAGTTTGCCTGCAAAATTTTTATCTTCTAATACGACCTCCATACTTGTATGATCGTAAGGTACATTGATTTTAAACATTTTAACATCTCCTATCATATTAATAATTATTCAACGGATAGATTATAACATCAAAAATCACCAATATCAAGGTAATTTTTATAACTATTTGTAGGTATAAGTGGATAAATTTCTAGAAGCCTATGATTTTCAAAAGTAAAACGTTTTTGTAAATTTGAACTTTAAAAGCCATTGAATTATATATATTTTTTATAACGTTTTGATTATATATGCAAATTGAGTCCGTGCATTAATATGCAAAAAATATCAAAACCCACTTACATCTGCTCATAAATAAGCGTCTATAAAAATTTTAGAAGGAATAATACCGATTAACAAGCGGTGAAAATAAGACGAAATACCAAAAAACTTAACTCATTCCCAGAAATGTTCTGCATAGATTTTTACCTACAAATATTTTCCTAGTTGAAATTAGGTATAATTATTAATTTTAATAAAAAGCAAAATCTTCACAAGCAGTCCCAACAGTGTCTTTAAGATATAAATACAATGACATTCTCAATCTTCTATGTGATATTTCATCAATGAATGCTCATTTTTGATTGTGCTTATAATTAAATAAAGGGGTTCTTTGTGCCTTAAAGCAAATTCCTCCACCTGCTTCATTGGTAGTTGTCTTTGATCCTTTTCCTTTGATCAACTCATTTGAATACAAAAAAACTCAAGGTCCTAAAACCTTGAGTTTCTTATTCAGAAGTTAAATCTTACTTATCTTCATCTTCTTTTTTCTTTGTTGCAAATAGTCCTGCTAGGGCAGTACCCATTAAGCCTATTAGGCCGCTTACAGAGCCGACACCAGTCTTAACATTCTTAGCGCCTGCTTGGTTGCGTTTCCTGCTAGCTGCATTCACCTTTGAATCCTTGTTCTTAGCTGGCATAGCTACTGCACCTTTTTCAGCTTTTTCTACAAGTCTTCTATAAGGTAAGGCTTTTGAAACGCCGTCTTTGAAGGTAAGGACAACATTGCCCTTATCATCCATTTCAACTTTGATAGCATCTGGGTTTGCCTTCTTAACTGCTTTCAAGATAGCATTCTTCTCAGCTTCAGTTAAATTATCTACATCTTTAACCTTTACCTTTTCATCTGGTAGGTTTGGAGTTCTTTCATGCTTACCATCATCACCTGGTTTATTTGGATCTTCCTTACCTGGTTTATTTGGATCTTCCTTGCCTGGTTTAGTTGGATCTTCCTTACCTGGTTTAGTTGGATCTTCCTTACCTGGTTTGTTTGGATTTTCCTCACCTGGCTTGCTTGGATCTGTTGTTCCACCTGTTGAGCCATGGCCATTATTATTGGTTTTAGCTTTCTTAACAGTTTTATCTGCTGGAATTGTTCCAATTGGTTTGCCATCTTTATCTTTTACAGTTACTGTTCCATCGTCTGCTACTTCAACTTTTGCGCCTTCTGGTAATGTGCTATTGCCTTCACCATCTTTGTTTGCATCTTCAACAGCTTTCTTAACTTTTTCTTTTTCTTCTGGTGTTAATGCTTTTGAGTTTGCTACTTCTACTGGTGTTGCTGGTGCTTTGATTTCCACAGCTTTCTTAATTGTTTGGGCTGGTGTTAATGTTGCACTCTTACCGTCTTTTGTTACTGTTACATTACCTTTGTTGTCAACTGTGATATCTGTATCTTGTAAGTTTAGATCTGGGTTAGCATCTTTGATGGCTTTTTTGATTTTGTCTTGTTCGTCTTCTTTAACATTTTCTGGATCTGCAACTTCTACTGGTGTTGGTGCTTTAACAGCTAGTTTTGTTTCATCTTGTTTTACTGTCTTAGCTGGTTCTATTGTTCCAATAGTATTGCCGTCTTTGTCTTTGACTGTGACTGTTCCATCGTCTGCTACTTCAACTTTTGCGCCTTCTGGTAATGTGCTATTGCCTTCACCATCTTTGTTTGCATCTTCAACAGCTTTCTTAACTTTTTCTTTTTCTTCTGGTGTTAATGCTTTTGAGTTTGCTACTTCTACTGGTGTTGCTGGCGCTTTTACATTTGTCCCTGGTGTAGCTTCTCCTGCAGCTGATTCGTTATCATTAGCATCCTTTGCTTTTGCTGTAACTTTTTCGCCAGCTTTGATTTTATCTTTTGGAAGTGTTACAACACCTGTTGTTTTATCTATTGTTATAGAAGCATCTGTGCCTTCTGGAAGCTTCCACTCTCCATTTTCTTTTGTAGCTACAAGTGTTTGATTATGTCCATCTTGGTCTTTGTATTCTATAGTAACACTCTTTGTATCTGCATCTGTTGGTGGTGTTACTGTTACATCTCCATTGTCTTCAACTTTTACAGCTGGTTTTTCAGGAGCTGTTGTATCGTTTGAGTTTCCTGTAGCTTCTGGTGATACTTGTGTGTCAGCTTTTTCTTTTGCTTTTACTTCTTCACCTTTAGATAGCATGCTAGCAGGGATTGTTACTGTACCAGTTTCTTTGTCTATCTTGATATTTGGGTCTGTTCCATTTGCTAGTGTCCAATTACCGTCTGCACCTTTTGTTGCTGTAACAATTGTTGCTGGACCTCCAAATGATATTTCTAGTGTATCAGATTCTTTATTATTTGGTGATACTTTTACACTACCGTCAGCTACTGCTTCTACAGTTGGTGCTTTTAGTTTTTCAAGAACTGTATCGGCTTGTGAAAGTTGTCCAACTTTTTGATTGTCTCCAGTTCCTTGTGTTACTGTTACAGCTCCGTCATCAGAAACTTCGATATTATAACCATCATCTTTTAAGCTTGGGTTTGCTTCCTTAACAGCTGCTATTACTGCATTCTTTTCATCGTCTGTTAAGTGTGACTTATCTGCAACTTCTGTTTTTGCTGGTGCTTTTAAAGGAATTTTATTGTCACTAGGTTTAGCTTGTCTAACAGTCTTATCAGCTTCGATAGTTTTATTTCCATCTGTTCCCATTGGTACTGTTACTGTACCATCAGCAGCAACTTGGATTTCTTCATCTTTGAAGTCTAAGTCTTTGTTTGCTTTTTTAACAGCATCTTTAACAGCTTGTTTTTCTGCATCAGTAAGTTGAGCAGGATTTGATACTGTTGTTATGGCTGGGTCATTTAATGTTTTGCCAGCTCTATCAAATGGTTTTACTGTGTCTTCAGCTTTTAAAGTTCCAGTTTGCTTTCCATCAGCAGTTGTTACTGTTACATTACCTTTGCTATCAACTTCAACTTTATCACCATCAGCAAGATTGTTCTTTTGTTTAACAGCTGCAGCTACCTTATCTCTTTCTGCTTGAGTTAAATCAGTTGTATCTTTTACTTCAGTTTTTTCTGGAGCGGTCAAATCAAGTATTGTATCTTTTTGTACGACTGTTTGATCAGGTGTAAATGAACCTGTCTTACCGTTTTGGTTAATTTTTACAGATCCGTCATCATTTACTGTGATGTCGTCATCTGTAAAGTTTCTTTCCGGGTTAGTTTCCTTAATAGCATCTTTAACAGCTTGTTTTTCCTTATCAGTTAATGAACTTGCATTATCAACCTTAACTGGTTCCTTTGGTGGGTTGAATTCGTTTTGAACTTCTTTTTGTTTAATTGTCTTGTCTGATGCTAATGTGCCAGTCTTTCCACCTTTTGTAACTGTTACTGTTCCGTCATTAGCTACTGTTACATCAGCTTCTGTTATTCCTTTGTCTTTATTTGCTTCAGCAACTGCTTTCTTAACCTTGTCAATTTCATCTGATGATAATGATTTAGTATCTTTAACTTCAACTTTTTCTGGATTATTTAAAGTTAAAGGATCTTTGTCAGTCTTTTCCCAAACTGCATATACAGTCTTAGGTGCAGTTACATTATTTAAAATGTTAGTATCAGCTTCAGTAGCACCTTTTGTATCTGCCCAACCCTTGAATGTGAATCCATCTCTTGTTGGTGTAGGTGCTGTTACCTTTCCATCTTCAACCTTAACATTACTTGTGTCCTTACCGTCACCAAACTTACCTTGATTTGCATCAAAAGTAACTGCTACATCTTCTGAATAAACAGCATAAACAACTAAGTGTTTTGTTATTGGTGTTTCATTAGTAAAGATTTGTTCTTTTGATAGTGCATTGAATTTATCAGCTGTAACAACTGCCTTATTTCCTAAAGCTTTTTTACCATCTTCAGTAACCCAACCTAAGAAGTTCTTGCTTTCTAGACTTGGTGCTTCTGGGAATTTATCTCCAGTATTTGCTTCAACATTAGCACCCTCAAAACCATTTGCCACATAGCCTTCTTCGCCATAGAATTTTACGTTATCTGGAGCTATTTTTACTTTTTTATCTTTACCATCAGCAAAACTACCAGTATTTGCATCAAATAATACCCTAGTCCTAACTCTTGTTTCGTAAAGGTCAGAAGGAAGTGATGATCCGTCAGATGCAGTAGAAACAAACTTCATGTCCTTTAATAACTTAAGTTGTTTTTCAGTTTTATCTATTGAATGATAGGTGAGCATTTTAGCAAGGTCAACCCTATATTGATAAGCCCTATATTCCTTTTTATCATCATTAAAGTGTGGGTCGAAGATGTCAGACTTAGGAATAGTAATCATCTTACTTACATCTTCACCAACTAAGTTGCCATCTTTATCGTATTCATTTTCGTCAGCTTCTACTTTGGCATATAGGTAATTAAGCTTATCAGCATAATTTTCAAACAGGGTTCTTACCTTACCACCGTCATATTTGGTATAACCTACAATCTCAGAGGTATCTTTTAAGAATTGGTCATTATTACCTTTAAAAGCTCTTGGGTTCTTGTAAGTATCATCTTCACCCTCTGCTATATCATTTGTAAAGATTTGTTGATATGGAGTGTAGAGCGACTTGTTGATAGAAAGGATTGATGATTTGTCTGAGTGGTCAGTCCATGTAAGTTCCTTAACAGTCTCTTGAGCTTTTTCTAGAGGTCTATACTTAAACCAAGATTTTCTCTCAACAATTTCTTTTCCATTTTCATCATATGCTTCTACAATAATATCTTTTCCTGGTTCTAATTTTTTTGTATTAATATAGAAGTTTCCAGCGGAGTTTAGTATGGATCTATTTGGTAATCCTGTTAAAACTCCATCAGTATCTTTGAACTGCCAGAGCGTTCCTATTTTAGGTGTAGTGAAAGTAAGTGACTTTTCCTCTGTTTCACCTTTTAGAGTGTATTTTAACTTAAATGAAGCTCCCCTTGGTTTATCAGTATATATGTGCATATTGATATTTCTATCTTTTTGTAAGGTTAGGGTTGCTCCACCTTCGTTTAGCTTAGTTCCGTTGTGGATTTCAAGGAAGTTTACAGGCTTGTCATGGTCTTTTGCGTATGGCATGTAAACTTTTATCTTGTCTCCAGGTTTTACAGTAGCACCTTCTCTAAGGTCAAACTTATAGATACCATTTGCATATTTTTCGATGGTTTCAATACCCTTACTACCAGTTATATAGTAAGAATAGTAGCCTTGTTGCTTTCTAATGATGGCATCTTCGTTACCGATTTGAAGCATTATTTGGCCATCTGTAGGGTCAGTAGTTGTGTCTATTATAAAAGATTCGCCTTCATGAGCTACATATCCGTCGTCATATGTTTTTTCATAGGTAACCCAACCGTCTTTATTTGGATTGGTCCAGCCGGATATCATTGAGTAATTAAGCTTTCTAGTTTTATCGATACCAGCAGTTTTACCTGCAAATGTATCTTCAAACTTACCCTTGTCTACAACATAGTCAATGGCTGTGATGTAGAAGCCGGATATCATTGAGTATTGGTCATGTTGTGGTATCTCAACCTTGTTAACTCCATCTTTTTGGAAGTCATGGGTACCAATAACTAGGTAGGCAAGCTTACCATCTGCTGATTTGTTAAAGTCTTTTTTCTTAATACCAAAATTGTGTGACCATTTTGATTTAAGTCTTGAATTTTCAAGAACATTAACATAGGCTACATTGCCAGCGTCATCTTCCTTCAAATAGTTAAGAAGGTTTGCGTCAAAGACTTGGGTAAAGGCAATTGGTTGTCCGCCAACTGTTTCTCTTACTATGGTATTGGTTTGACCTGTATATTGAGTTCTGATTATACCAAGATTCTTTTCGTCCTTGTATTGGTCTGGATTGGCAATAAATTCCGACATAACAAATTCTTGAGCAGTAGCATTATTGCCGTCTTTTTGGTAGCCACCTTTAATAAATAGTCTGTTCACCTTATCTTCAAGAGAAACTGATGTTGTCTTGGTATAAGTGGAATAGTCCATGGACGTTCCCTTTGGAGCATAAGCATAGATTCTCTCACCCTTAGTGTCAGCAAGTCTCATTTGAACAATGTAGTTTTTTTGACCTAATTTTTCAATTGTTACGCCTTCTTTTAAAACTAGGTTGATAGGAAGGTTCTTTCTTTGATTTGTTAAGTCCCCTCTCAATACGCCTAGGTCAACAATTCTCTCCTTGCCCTCATTAAATGGTTCTAGATTTCCCCTTTTAGCTTCGTTACCTGCGATATTTACACCAACCATGTAGGACTTGTCGTAGTCGATGTATTGGTCAAGGTCTCCAAAGTTAAATATAGCTCTGTACCAAACACCAGTTGCTGCTCCACCCTTTTCCTTGTAAACCATTCTAAGTACGGTTCTACCGTTGGCATCGACAAAGTTACCATCGTAGTCGATGTCGTTCATTTGAACTGGTTCTGATGTTGTAACTCTTACAAGTTTTTGATTATCGCCAACCTTCCAACGAGATTTATCTTTGATCTTATTTTCCCAGTTTGCTTTATTGTAGTAGGTTGCGCTTGATGTAGCGTCTATACTTCCTTGCGCACTTGTATCGCCAGATGTCTGTGATTCTGGATTAACTTCATTTCCAAGTTCAAGGACTTCCTTATTTTCTCTCTTAGCCTTTATTTTTTCTTCAATAAATTTATCTAGGTCAAACTCATTGTCTGAAGCCATTTTTTCCTTGGCATCATTTTCCAAGTCTTTTATTTCTTTTTCACTAAAACCTTCATCAGTGAGCTTTTTTATTTGCTCTTTACTAAAGATGCTAGCAGACTGTGTTTGATCAGCACTCTCATCAACTCCACTTACATAACTAGACTGGTTATCTAAATCCTCTGTAGCCAAAGCTGTTTGACTACTAAGAACAAATGAAATAGATAAGGCAGCAACTAAAATGCTAGACTTCTTATTTTTCATACTCTCTCCTTCTTTGTTTACTTTTTTCTAAATTACAAATTTTAAACATATTCTCTCTTTTTATATTATATAATATTAGCCAGCGGCAATCAAGATGGTTTTGATGACTAGGTGGATAAAAAGCCATGGAATCTAAAGCTTCTTCGTGGAAAACTCCAAAATTAATTGCCAGAAAAATATTATTAATATTTTATACCCAAAATATCAAAAAAACTCAAAGAAATTTCCTTGAGTTTTATAATGATTAGTTTTTAGTCTTCCTTATTTTTTTGCTTAGGTATAAGCCTGCGCTTGATAGGGTTAAGATTGTGCTTACAAGCTCTAAGCCACCTACACCTGTCCTTGGGCTTTGATTTTTATTAGCCTTATCCCTTCTTGGCTTTGCTAAGCTTTGGTCGGCTTCTACTAACTTGCCTTTGGTCTTTTCATTATTAGCTGTCTTTGTAGCCTCATCATCAGTTTTATTTGTTTGCTTGTCTGTTTCATCTTTTTTAGGCTTAGGGTCAGCTGGTTTTGCTTGGTCCTGGTCGATTATTTCATACAAGGCTGTGTATTTCATTCCTTCAACAAAGTCCTCGTCTGATTGGAGTTTTGGACTCCAACCAACAAATTTCATTGACTTATCCCTTGGAATTACTGTAGGGATGATAAGTCCCTTATCTTGGGCTTTGGCTTGGGCTAAGGTTAATGTTTCCTTGATATCAAAGGCGATTATCTGTCCATAGTCAAAGGTTGGATTGTATTTTAAATACCCATCCTCACCAGGTATGAAATATAGCCTCTGATAGCCCTTTGGAATCGGCCTATAAATATCAGTGTTTACCCTAATTACACCCTCATTTGGCTCTTTATTTTCTTCGCCATCTGTTTTATTTTCATCTTCCTTATCACCACTATTTGGACTTGGTGTATTGTCGGTTGTAGTAGAACTGTCACTTGTATTATTATTTTCTTCGGGATTGGTAGTTGAGCCTGGATTTTCTTCGTCAGTGTTATTTCCCTTATGATCTTCCTCACTCGGATTTCCAGAGCCTTCATTTCCTCCCTGGTTAGGATTTTGGGTACTGCCCCCACCTTGATCTGGGTCGGTTTCTTTTTTATTTTTCTTAAAGGTCCAAGTTCCTATAAATTTGTTCTCGCCTAGCTCAGAAAGAGTAAGGTAAGTCTTATCCCAACTAGCAAAGGTCCAAGTCCCATCATCAACTGTGATAGGTTCAAATTGTTTAGTAGGGGCATTGATGGTTTTTCCCTCATCTGCCATGACTGGCTCTATGCTCTGGGCTTGGTCTTTGATAGATTTAGGAAGGTCATGGCCGGCTGTCCCACTCTTAAATTCATAGCTTATTCCAATTTGTTTGACAAATTTGCCGTAGATGGTTGTGGCTTTTGTTATTGGTTTATCGAAATCAAATTTTGTTGTGTAATTCTCATCAGCAAACCAAGCTACAAATCTATATCCTTCCTTGCTAGGGTCCTCTGGCTTTTGGATTTTTTCATTGTTGCCAACACTTTGACTAGGAAGATCTACCAAATCCCCGGTATTGAAAACAACTTGGTGGACTTCTTTGGCGTCCTCATAGTTTGCCTTGCAAGTTATAAAAAGCTCATCCAAACTAGAGCTAGTTGGCTTTACTTCATTAGGGTTGGCGTAAACAAGTTTTATTTTCTTATCAAATTTTGATGGTCGGTTTTGATTGATGAATTTTACATCATAGATTAGGTCAAAACTTTCCATAAATTTCGCAAGTCCACTTGTTGGAAAATCAAATTTTTTATAGGTTTTGCCATCTTCTTTAAAACTTGTGCTGGTAAGCTCAACTGGATTTGATCTTTCATTTGCTCTCAAATATAATTTCTCTTCCAAGGTCTTGTCAGTCGCATCTTCTTCAATTAAGAAACTAGGATTTATTAAATATTGCTCTTTGTCTGCCCTTTCTAAGACTTCCTTGTAGTCATTTTTTATATTAGAAAGTTTTACATTGCCTATAAATCTCACTGTATCACCAGTGGCTAGGTCAGGAGTTCCATTTACTTGTTCATAGTTATTTTGATTAGATTTTTTTAGGTAGGTTTTGTTAGCCTCTTGACCAAAACTTAAATCGGCAATTTTGCCAGTAATTTTCATACTAGCAGAAGCTTGGTCATTAAAATTTTCTCCCCCATTTTGGCCTGTAATTGGATTCTCGCCTTCCTTGTCAAAATAAAATTTGCATTTAAGAGCAAAGGTGTGGTCGGTGTTTAGTAGATTTTTATTGTCTTTTTCGGTTAAATGGGCATGCCTCTTCCATTTTTCTGGACTAAAAGGATATTTTCGATCTTCAACAAAAATTTTGGTAGTAAACTTTATTTTTAAGTATTCATCACTTTTGATGCAAACTGGTTTTATAAAACTTATCTTAGGTTCACAGGCTTCGGAATTGACAAAGCCTTGACTACGAAATGGTTCTGAAGTTCTTGTTAAAACCACTCCTGTCGAGGAATCTTTCATATTTAAATAACTATACTTAAAACCACTAACAAAAGCTCTGCTTTCTTCTCTAAACCCAACTGGGTATAACTCAAAACCTCTGAGCCTAAGATTTTTTGAAGTTTTGATAGGCGAATTTTCATCTAGGTTGGCATCTAGGATTTCTCCCAAGTAAATATCCTTGTCAGATTCATTTTTTATAAGAAATTCCCACTCTGTTTCCTTATTATAAGAATCAAGGTAGTCGTAGATAAAATTATTTACTGGTTTTAAACTTGTTTTAACAACTAGGTTTTCACTAGGATTTGTTTGTGGGTCTGTATTTGCTAAGGCAGGAGATGAGGCAGCTCTTTCACCGCTTGTAAGATTTTCTTTTTTTGTTTTCTCTGTATTATTTATTGGACTCTTGTCTTGGTGCTTGTTTTCAGAAGCAACTACCTGCTTAGGTTCAAAAGCTATAGGTGTGAGTTGACCTAAAAAAATTGCACTTGCTACAATTAAAGATAAAGCTCTTTTCTTTTTCAAAATATCCTCCTTGCACTTTTCTTTCCTTAATTTTACTATATTTGGCTATGGTTTGTAAAATATTTACAATATTTATTACTTATCCATCCCCAGGTCATTTTTTGCTATTAATCTCCTTTCCTATTTTTTTATCAAAACATAAACAATAAAAAACCAGCAAGGTCCTAATAATTATAGGTCTTGCTGGTTATTATATATTTTTAATCAACTAGGTCTTTTAGCCTGCCGGTTAGCTTATAATCTACTTTTTTTAATTCTGCTATATTTTTAACTCCTAAAAGAGCCATGACTATTTTTAATCTTTTATTCATATCCTTTAAATAATCAAGACACGCTTCATAGCTACCAAGTAGGAGATATCTCAAGGCTTCACCGCTTAAGGCTGTCATGTCAGCGCCTATTATTATCGCCTTTGCCATATCAACTGCGGTTTTTATACCGCCAGATCCTATAATAAAAACATCTTTTGATAGGCTTCTTGCATCTATTATGGCCTTGGCTGTTGGCACTCCCCAATTGTAAAACTCCTTGTAGTCTGATACAAAATCTCTCATATCTTCTATTTCTATAAAGTTTGTACCACCACTACCTGAGACATCTAGGTATTTTACGCCTGCACCTATAAGCTTCTTTGAGACCTCTTTTGAAAGTCCATTGCCAGTTTCTTTGACAATTATTGGCACATCAAGTTGGCTGAGCAAGTTTTTAATATTGTCATAATAGCCTCTAAAATCCTTGTCGCCTTCTGGCATAAAAAGTTCTTGGGCTACATTTAGGTGGATTTGAATGGCGTGGGCATCAATCATGCCCGCTGCATTTTTGAAGTCTTCAAGGCTTCTTTCTGCACCTAGGTTTCCTATTCTTACAAGGTCTTTTTCTTTGATAAGGGTAAAGCTCTCAGAAGCTTCCTCATCCTCTAAGCCAATTGTCTGACTACCTACTGCCATTGGGATATTAAGGCTTTGGCAAATTGATGATAGGTCTTCATTAATGTCTGCACTTAATTCTCCTCCCCCAGTCATGGCATTTACCATAAGGGGCATAGAGATTTTCCTGCCCAAAAACTCAATCGAGGTGTCGATTTCATCAAAATTTATATCTGAAAGACTGTTATGGTCAAGATATATATCATCAAAAAGCGGGTCATTATGACCAGAAGTTTTTAGGTAATTTTCAATATGTTCGTCTTTTCTTTCACGTCTTTTGCTAATCATAAATTTTCCTACTATTCGCTATCTCCTTTGTCGCCAGATGATTGGTCTGAATTTAAGCCTGGTTGGTATTCAATCACTCCAGGATCAGATGGAGGTTCTTTGGTAGCTGGTGGTTCTGGAGTTTTTTCCTCTCTCGGACTTGCTTCATTATTGCCTGTGCTTGTTTCAGATTTATTTTCTTGGTAAGTTGGATTTGGTTTTGAGCTAGGTTCTTCCCATCTTGGCTCATCATAATCATAGGTATTACCAAAATTATTGTAGTTATATTCTGGCTCATAGGATTGATTGCTATTTGTATTAGGCAGGAAGTTAACTGGTGCATCATATTCAAAACTAGAGTGGTTTGATTCAGGTAGACCTGAGTCTTCTTCCTTCCATTTTCTAAGTTTAAAGTCTGCAAAGACCTTATCAACTATATCCCATGTTCCTCTTTCATCCGGTATATAATAACTAATATTATTTATATAGGCTCCATTGCCTGGAACTATAAAGGTTTCTACCTTATCAGATGAGAAATTTGGTATATTTTTTACTAGGTCAACTATAGCGCTCATTGGTAGATTTGTTTTTACATATTTGATGTAAGAAGAAATCACAGTCATTAGGTTCATTTGGCTTGATTTTTTGACCGCTTGGTCTACCATTGCCTTAACAAAATCTTGTTGGGCATGAACCCTGCCTATATCTCCATTTTCATATATATGTCTAGCTCTTAGATACCACATTGTATCAGTACCATTAAAGTGATTCATACCTGGCTTGACATTAAGGGTCCATTTTTTGATATTAACACCCTCTGGCACTTCATAATCAACTCCACCAATGGCATCAACAATATTAACTAGGGCCTTGTAGTTGATTTGGACATAGTAGTCAATATCAAGACCTAGGAAATTTCTCAAACTCTGAAGAGTTAGCTCAATACCACCAAAGGCGTGGGCGTGGTTGACCTTGTCATAAGAATTTCTTACAAGAACCCTAGAATCTCTCGGAATTGACAAAATTTTGATTGTGCCGTCTTTCACATTTGCCTTCATTAGCATAATTGTATCCGTACGGGTGAAATCTTCGTTGCCTTCTTCACCTGCTGCCTGGTCAACACCAACCATTAGTATTAAATATTCATCTTTACTTGTTTTAACTGCCTGATCTTCAAATAACCCACCATTAGCGTAAGTCTGAGAATTTGTTCTTTGGTCTAGAAAATCAAAAACAAACTTACTAGCCACCAATGATACGGCAAAAACAAAGATTAGGGCAAAAAATCTTTTTATTTTCATAATTTTTCCTTTTCTCGATTCATTATACCCTAAATCTCTCCCATCTTTAAATTAGTTTTGAAATATTCTTACATATTTATCAAATATCTCCGTCCGCTTGATTATTTACTGAAATTAATTATAATTAGAGTATTAAGCGTAAATCGCAATATCTTATATTGGAGTTATTATGGAAAACAGAAATAAATTTTCTTCAAAATGGGGATTTATCATGGCTTGTGTAGGCTCGGCTGTAGGCCTTGCTAATGTTTGGGCCTTTCCCTATCAATTAGGAGCAAACGGCGGATTTGCCTTCCTTTTGCCCTACTTATTATTCGCTTTTATCTTTGGCAGAGTTGGTCTTGCTGCAGAAAATGCTATAGGTAGAAAATATAAGTCAGGGCCAATGGTCGTTTATAAAGAAGCCTACAAAGAAAGAAATATAGAAAAATTTGGAAATATCATTAGGTGGCTGCCAATGGTGGGGGTAGGACTCTTATCAATTGGCTATGCTGTAGTTATTACTTACGTCCTAAAGGCTTTGTTTGATACAATCTCTGGCGAACTCTTCTCAGTGGAAAGTGCCGCTTGGTTTGAATCTATATCGACTAATGACTTTAGGGTAATCATCCCACATTTTATCTTGATGGTTCTAGTATATTTTGCCCTTGCCTACGAAACAAAGGGGATAGAAAAAACCAACAAGCTAATCATGCCCCTCTTTTTTATTCTCTTTTTAGTCTTAGCTGTCAGGGTGTTTTTCCTAGAAGGAGCCCTAGGCGGATATAAATTTATCTTTAACATGGATTTGAATAAACTAAGAGATATCAAAACTTGGGTTGCAGCCATGGGCCAAGCCTTTTTTTCCCTATCTTTGGTAGGGACAGTAATGGTAGTCTATGGTTCATACTTGCCAGATGATGAAGATGTTATAAGAGCTTCTACCATCACCATGGGACTTGACACCCTATCGGCAATGATTTCAGCCTTTGTCATGCTACCTGCTTGTTTCGCCTACGGATTTTCACCAGAAAGCGGACCAAAACTACTCTTTGTAGTCTTGCCCCAAGCCTTAAAGGCCATGCCATTAGGAAGACTCTATGGCATAATTCTCTTCCTAGCTGTAGTCTTTGCAGGCATCTCATCAATCCAATCCATGCTAGAAGCCATAACCGAAGCCATAGTGTATAGGTTTCCACATTTAAAAAGAAAACTTGTCCTAATAGCCTTAATTACAATTATCTACCTAGTAGGTATATTTATAGAACCGATAGCAAAATGGGGCCCATGGATGGATATAGTAACCATCTACATCCTTCCAATCAGCGGAATAATCGGTGCTATCACTTGGTTCTGGATAATCAAAAAAGACGAGCTCCTAGCGGAAGTAAACAAAAGCGTAGAAGGCAAGTACGGATCTGTCTGGTATTACACAGGCAAATTCATCTTCGTACCCCTAGCCGTAGTCCTATGCTTTATAGCAATGAGATACCATATTTCATTCTAATTAGATTTATAAATCAAAAAAGGCAAGACCAAAATAAATGGTTTTGCCTTTTTGATTTATTTTTTAATCTGAGATTTCAAATCATTTATAGATGTATTATTAGAAAATCTCACTTGTTTTTTTGCTTTTTACTCAATTGTTCTTGAAACTTATAAAATCTCCTTCTATTTTCCCTTATTTCTTCAGCAATTTCCTCGGCAGTCCCATACTTTTTTTCGCTTAACTCACCAAACCTTTCCCAATCTTTTTTACTCATTGTAAACACTGTATGCATTAATTTTTTAAATAAAAACGAATATTCTTTTTCTTCTTCTGGTGTTAATTCTCTATTCATAACTAATCCTCATCTGGGGCATAGAAAACTATGCTTTTGCCTTCATTTTTTGCTTTTTTAGACTCTTTTTTGTACCATTCTATACTTTCTTTGTCTTCTTCTGTTAGTTCTACGTTATAGTCTTCTGGCGTGCCTTCGCATAAAGCAATCATCATTATCCTATATTCCCTATTCATTTTTCATCTCCCATATCCTATAAATTCAAAAACAATCATTAAAAAAGCTTAATCCATATCAGGAGCATAAAAAACAATATGCCTCCCCTCTTTCTTGGCCTTGGCACTTTCTTCCTGGTATCTCTTAATTCGTTCTTTTTCTTCTTCTGTGAGTGTTATATCATAATCATCAACTTTTTCTTCCCCGAGCGCTATACCTATAATTAAATATTCCCTATTCATTTCAATCCCCTATCTTTTATAAACTCAAAAATAATCCTACAAAAAGTTTAATCCATATCAGGAGCATAAAAAACAATATGCCTGCCCTCTTTCTTAGCCTTTTCAGACTCCTTTTTGTACCACTCGATAGCTTCCTTGTCTTCTTCTGTAAGAGTGATATTATTATCTTCAGCAGTTGTATCCCCCAGTGCTATTCTCATTATTAAATATTCTCTATTCATTACTAATCTCACTTATTAAGAAAATTCACCTTCTATTACAAATAATAACAAGCTACATTCCCGAATTATTCATACCTACAACTTGCCAAAAGCCAAGCGTGTCACCAGTTATTATCTCCGGCCACTCCTTCTTTAAGTAATCAGCTGTAAGCTGCCATTCATTTTGTTCTTCAGGACTCAAAGCCTCCCATTCTTGTCTTTCTTTTTCGTATTCACAAATTATTTTAATTTTATAGTTATTTTCCATTTTTACCTCTATTTTCAATAATACTCATCGCATCTTTCCTAGATATTGGAATAGCCATAATCCTACCCGTATAAATAGCAAGCATATCCCAATCAGTAATACAATCCTTCGCATCAGGATCATATTTTTGAATTAGAAAATTTTTTCCTTCCCTAATCAAAAGATTATTCAATTCTTTAGATATATGATAATTGTATTCTTCCATTTTATATCACCTATTCTCATTGCTTTCGTTAATGATACTATTAGCTTCGTCCTCACTTATGGGCCTAGAAGGCATCTTGTCAGTAAAAATAGCAGCCATCTCTATATCAAAAATCCATTTTTTATTAGAAACATCGTATCTTTCTATCATGCCACCTTTACTATATCTAATCAAAGTATTCCCATCATCATATGCTATACAGTAATTATACATACCTGCTCCTCACTTAATTAACCAACAACATTAGTTGGATCTTGAAACATTCTTGTTTTTAAAATCTGAATTTAATAAATAAAATTCTGTAAATAAGTCGACTTGAATTTCATATAATATAATTTTGATAGTTAAAAATTGATAACAGTAGAATTAAAAATTGAAAATAATTTAAGAAATGATTTTTGAAAAAAATAGATAATTAATAAAAATCGAATCAAAAAAGTATTAATACTTCCATTAATATTATACCCTTTGCGGCCTGGTTTAAACATAATAGAAAACTATAATTTAAGTATTATAAATCCCGCGTGTGCGGGTAGAACTGAAAGAAGATTTGAAGAACCCTCTAACAAGGGGATCATCCCCGCTTGCGCGGGTACCACAGGTATTCTTTCCTCCATAATTACTCCTTTGTGGGATCATCCCCGCTTGCGCGGGTACCACAATAAAATGAAAGGGCAATTATTTTTTTATTTGGGATCATCCCCGCTTGCGCGGGTACCACCTTGGATTCTTTTTCGCTTTGTCCGCCTTCACTGGATCATCCCCGCTTGCGCGGGTACCACATGGGAGCCTTGGAACCTAAAATTTGAGGTAAGGGATCATCCCCGCTTGCGCGGGTACCACGGTAAAAAAAATCAATAGCACACGCTCTCTTTGGGATCATCCCCGCTTGCGCGGGTACCACTAAGTTATAGATTGTAACTTCCGATACGTCAGGGGATCATCCCCGCTTGCGCGGGTACCACTCAGTTTGTTTTTCAAACTCTGACCTAATTACAGGATCATCCCCGCTTGCGCGGGTACCACCTGTCATAATCGTAATTGATACGCTCGTACTTAGGATCATCCCCGCTTGCGCGGGTACCACCTTACTTAAGGTTTACTTATGGGCAAGACCCGGGGATCATCCCCGCTTGCGCGGGTACCACTCACAAATCACAGTAAAATAATAAGACGCATCAGGATCATCCCCGCTTGCGCGGGTACCACTTTTTAAGAGCGTTCAAAAAGGTGAAGCGGAAGGGATCATCCCCGCTTGCGCGGGTACCACAATGCAGGAACAAAGCAAGCTCCTATTTATCCAGGATCATCCCCGCTTGCGCGGGTACCACTGGAGACGGCTTACCCTACCTACATCAGTGCGGGGATCATCCCCGCTTGCGCGGGTACCACTAAAAATTCCCTATCAATCAAAAATGAAGCTGGGGATCATCCCCGCTTGCGCGGGTACCACTTGGTTTCACTGATTACTGATATCACTTTCTTAGGATCATCCCCGCTTGCGCGGGTACCACGAGGTACTCAATGATGAGAATTTACCTTTAGAGGGATCATCCCCGCTTGCGCGGGTACCACGCAAATTAATATCTCTAATCAATAAATCTTTCAGGATCATCCCCGCTTGCGCGGGTACCACATCTTTTTTCTATCAATTACCTTTACTTCTTCAGGATCATCCCCGCTTGCGCGGGTACCACACTTTAGTTGATAAAAAATATTATCAATAACAGGGATCATCCCCGCTTGCGCGGGTACCACTGACTTTCTATAAAGTTCAAATGCTAAATCGCGGGATCATCCCCGCTTGCGCGGGTACCACGACTAATGGCTTTAGGTGGTGGAACTTTTTTAGGGATCATCCCCGCTTGCGCGGGTACCACTGGCTGGTCTACCTGGTAAAATCGGGGGCTGGGGGATCATCCCCGCTTGCGCGGGTACCACAATTCAAGATTTTTTTCAATTTCTTTTATGATAGGATCATCCCCGCTTGCGCGGGTACCACATAAGGCGTCATACATAGCTCCAGCTATCTCCGGGATCATCCCCGCTTGCGCGGGTACCACCCCCACTTATAAGAGAATGGTTTCTCTTAAATGGGATCATCCCCGCTTGCGCGGGTACCACGACGGTAAAATTATTTACTTAAATAATGATGAAGGATCATCCCCGCTTGCGCGGGTACCACTAGATTGCTCACGATTATAAGCATCAATCAAGGGGATCATCCCCGCTTGCGCGGGTACCACACTTTTTAAGAAAGGATAAGATATGAAAGATAGGGATCATCCCCGCTTGCGCGGGTACCACAAATTCTTAAAGTCAGATACCATAAGTACCCCGGGATCATCCCCGCTTGCGCGGGTACCACTGTAAGTGTAAGAAAAATAAAATTATAGTTGTAGGATCATCCCCGCTTGCGCGGGTACCACGGTAGAATGTTAAAGTGTAACTAATTTTAGATGGGATCATCCCCGCTTGCGCGGGTACCACTAGTGATTATATAAATTTCGGGCGAACTTGGCGGGATCATCCCCGCTTGCGCGGGTACCACTTTTCTCCGCTTCTTACTTCTTCTATAGTGTAGGGATCATCCCCGCTTGCGCGGGTACCACTTGTCTTCAGTTACTGTGATTTCAGATGGCAGGGGATCATCCCCGCTTGCGCGGGTACCACGCTATTATCTTTTCGACCATTCTTATATTAAAGGGATCATCCCCGCTTGCGCGGGTACCACGGTGATGCTTAGGGCTGGATTTTTTCCGGACTAGGATCATCCCCGCTTGCGCGGGTACCACGGCAAGCTTGAAAAAGAGTATATACCTGATACAGGATCATCCCCGCTTGCGCGGGTACCACGAGGTTTTGTATACATGATTAAATACTTTCTCAGGATCATCCCCGCTTGCGCGGGTACCACCATCTGGAGGGGACTTAACTTCCATAGCTTTAGGGATCATCCCCGCTTGCGCGGGTACCACGCAATTAATGACTACATCAATGCGGAGACTTGGGGATCATCCCCGCTTGCGCGGGTACCACATTAAAAAGATCCCATTATTTAGCCAATTGATATACTGATTCTAGACTATTTCATTCACTTTGCTTTTCTAGCCTTTTTCTAAGTTTGTCTAGCTTTCCTATTAGCTTTTGAATTATCCTCACATCTCCTAGAGCTCTGTGTGGCACTGTTTCTTCAATCCCGTATTCTTTTACCACAGTTTCTAACTTATAATTTTTGAGAAATAGTTTGTCATTTTTTACATATTTCATGACATCATAGGTCATATTTTTGACTTTAGGCTTTTCCTGTCTTTTTAAGGCCTCATTTATAAATTTTATGTCAAAGTTTATATTATAACCTATTAGGGTTTCATTTCCTATGAAATTAATAAAATTATTTATGGCTATTTCTTCTTTTTCCCCGTTTTTCAAATCTTCATCACTTATTCCAGTTAGGTCACTTATTTTTTCCGGAATCTTTATTTCCTGTCTTACAATTGTAGAATATTCCTTATTTACTTTGCCAATTCTTACGGCCCCTATTTCAATTATCCTATCATTTATCGGGTCAAGACCTGTCGTTTCCAAGTCTATTATTACATAAGCTTTGGTATTTTCCTGGGATTTTAATCCAGAATATTTTTTTGCCTTTCTCATTTTAGCGGCCTTGCTAAAGCCAAGTCTATTTTCTTTTTTACTTTCTTTAGGATTTGTTGGTGTAAATACCAAAGTAATTCCGTCATACTCTATTGGTATTTTATTTGAATTATGAGTTTCAAAGTCATAGCCAATTTCGTTTCTTGCGGCGTAGGTCATTGTGGCTTCGCCGCTTCCTACGCTTTCTACTACTCTGTCCCGTAGCTTTTCCCTTATTTTTGAATTAAAATTTCCTACATAGACTCCTGTTGATATTTCTTGCATCCATTTTGTGAGGTCTCCCCTTAGTGATGGCGGGGAATTTTTTAAGGTTATTACTGTTAGTGGCATTCTAATCCTCTCTGTAAGATATGCCATATTTGGCGTTTGTATCCTTATCATCCCAAAGCTCAATGGAATCTATCTCTAATCTCTCATCAACTGGCACATCCATCAGATATTGTAGGTCTTCTACAATTTTTCTCATTAATTTCCCATCGACCATCTTATCCCTAAGGCTAAGTCTAGCGAGCTTTCCAATATCGTCGCCTTCTTTGTGTTTAGATGCGAGTTCAAAGGCTAGGGGAATTGTGATTTCTGCCTTGTAGAGGTCGGCTATATCGTAGACAAAAGACTTGTCATGGCCTGTATGGACAAAGCCCAGTCCTGGACTCATGCCCAAGGCAACTATAACACTGTGACAGACTCCGTACAAGGACACATTTAGGGTAGAGAGAGCCTGGTTTACGGGATCTCCATCCTCAAAATCATCAACCTTGTAATCTCTTCCTTCCCATTTTATATTGAATTTTTTGGAATAGTCACGATAAACTTTTCTAATCCTCGATCCCTCTCTGCCACGAAGTTGCTGCATGGTTAGGTTTGACACGTCTTCACCCTCAAAACGCATAGCGTACATTTTCCTAGCAACAGCAAGTCGCATCCTTTTATTTGAAACTAATTTAGCTTGTTTTTCCAAAAACCTAGTCGAATGGGCAAGGCTTCTGCCGTGGGCATAGTGCCTGACTCCCCTTTCACCTACCCAAATTACAGATGTACCAACATCCCCTAGAATTTCCATGGCTCTGTGGCTGATATCTGTGCCTGGCCCTAACAAAAGGACTCCAATAAGGGATACAGGAATATTAACAACACCCCTGTAGTCACTAACTGTGATTGCACTATCTATCCTATTTATCTTTGCATGTTCGACATAGATAAAACTTACCCTATCAGAAATCCTTGGCAGTTCTGATAATTCTGTCTTTTTTGCCCCTGCTATATTTTTCATTTTTCTGGTATTATTGTCAAAAACCCACAACCGTAGGCTTTTTTCTTGCCGATACCATTTACTAGGGCTTCTTTGAATTTTTCTAAGTCTATAATAGTAAGTTGACCATCATAAGTCGCACTTACAAGATTTTTTCTCGATTTTTTAATTTCACCCTTGTCGGTATGCATAAAATATTCTTTTTCTATCTTACTTATCTCAAATTCACCAAGCCTAACTTCAAAGCCATTTCTTGTTGCCTTATCAATTAAAAATTCATTTAACTTTTCATTTGGCACTGGCATAATTCGCCCACGCTTTGTTGGATTTTCCTTATCTTTATAGGCTCTAACTGTGTTTAGTTTTATCCTAAATTTCGCCCTCATTCCTTCCTTTAAAGAATCTAGAAATTCATCATAAGTCTTGACTTCCGCTGAGGAATCTAAGCCGTATTTTTCAAGCTTTGCTATATCAGGCTTATTTTCACTTAGGATAAGGAGGTAATATTTGTCATAAATATTATCTATTCTCCATAGTTTTCTAGAGCGATTTTCTTTTGAAAATTCTGGAAAAGAATCCTCTACCCGAGCGTGGTAGCAACCGAGGTGGGTCAAATCTTTCATCTTCCTTCTGTTGTTTATATCTATTTCTACTCTTGATAAATACATGTCTTACCCCTATACACTTGCGTAAAAGTCTGGTGGATTATTTTCGCTTTTTGCTAGCACGATACTCATTCTCGCCTCAAATCTAGGCCCAAACTTACGCTCCTTTTGTGAAAAAGAAACAACTCTGTCGTTTCTAATTGTGTGAGGATTTTCTGGCAAGAGATCTTTATCTGCATAAATATCTGCGCGATAATTTTTATTTTTCTTTTTATACCAATTAGCAGCCTGCCAATCTAGGTTTTCCAGGGCCTCTATTGGACCTTTTTCACTTGTAGTCAAGATAAAACTTCCTGGCAATGGACAAGAACGCCTGCCCATAAAAGGTTGAAAATATGGGTATTTCAAAGCTTGAAGAATCTCATCCATCCACCCCTCATCTTCGTGAGAAATAGCTACGACAAAGACCGCATCTTCCATATAATAACGATTTGTTACATAGGTTCTTTCAAGTTCTCCACTTGGCTTTACTTTTCTAGCTATGTGGTAGTCTTTTTTTAGAACTCCTTCTTGGTCAACCCTCACAGCAAAATTAAGGTCATTGAGTTTTTGTATTTTCTCATCTTCCTCTCGCCTATAACCAAGACTTGCGGCTATTATCCCAATTACTCCAGATTTGGATGGATAATAGTCACTCATCCTCGTTTCAAAACGAGATGAAGTTCCCCATGACTGCATGGGACCTGTTAATTTTAATAAGATAGTTTTCACTATTATCACCTAGGCTTCTATATTTTTTTCTATTTGAGCCCCCAAATCTTCTAGGAGGTCATTTAGACTTGCTTCTGACTTTCCTATCTCATTTACTTCTGTATCGCCTAAGATTAAATAGGCTGTGAAGATTGGTTTATCAAGGATTTTGTCGTATTTTGTGTATTCAGCAAAAAGTTTTT
>NZ_CAUPHG010000015.1:0-25574 GCF_963510915.1 uncultured Anaerococcus sp.
TAACCGCAGACATGGCTGTACTTGAAGCAGCTACCGCAGACATGGCTGTACTTGAAGCAGCTACCGCAGACATGGCTGTACTTGAAGCAGCTACCGCAGACATGGCTGTACTTGAATTAATAACCGCAGACATGGCATATGCGTTACTTGTAAGATCCTTCATAGCCTCATCACTACCTACAAGATCAGAAAGATTTTTTATATCACTTTTAAGGTTGGTATTATAAAAATCATTTAAATTTTTACTTAATCCATCATCTTGAGTAAATAAGTAACTACCAAAGGCGACCTCCGCAGCAATTCTCCTAATTTCTGCTACATTTAATGAATTGCCTTCATCTTTACTTGGCACATTCAGTTGTTCTCTTATGCCTTTCTTTTCTTCTTGGCTTAGTTTTGAGATACTCTCAAGGTTAATTTCAGCGTCTTTGCCTGGCTGCCCTTGTGGACCAGGAGGCCCGTCCTTTCCTTGTGGTCCCGCTTCACCAGGGGGACCCTCTGGGCCTTGTGGACCAATTGGGCCTGTTTCACCTGCAGGCCCTGTTTCTCCTTTTTTACCCTGTGGACCTTCAGGACCAGGAGGACCTTCTTTTCCTTGTGGTCCTACATCTCCTTTTAAGCTCTCTTTTTGTTCATCGGTTAAGGCTTCAAAAGACATCACGCCGTCAGCACCTTTAGGCCCTTGTGGGCCTTGATCCCCTTTAGGACCTACATCACCTTTATCGCCTGTTTTACCTTGAATACCTTGTTGACCCTCAGGACCTCTTTCTCCTCTTTCACCTTTTAAAGAAGCAAGCTGTTCTTCTGTAAAGTCATCATAAGTAAAGGCATCTCCCTTTGGTCCTTTTAAAGAAGCAAGTTGTTCTTCGGTAAAATCTTCATACTTGAAAGGTTCTCCCTTTGGTCCTATTTCTCCTTGTTTACCTTCTGGCCCTGTCTTACCATCAAGACCATCTTTAATTGTTAGTGTGGTTTGGTCTGAAAAAGTTACAATATTGTCTTTACCTTGTTTTGTGGTGTTGGTAATAGTTATAGATTTTCCGGTTTCCCCTGTTTCTCCCCTGTCTCCTTTTTCGCCTTTTTCACCTTTTAACTCTGTTTTTCCCAGTTCTCTTACAGCTTTTTCTGCTTCTTCTTTTATAACCTGATCAGTTGTTTTTTTGATACTTTCTGCAGATTCCTTGCTTGGTAGTTCTTTAAAACCTTGAACAACATTTATAATAAAGTCCTCTTTACTAGGGAATACATATCCGGCAACGGATATTTCAAGCTTGTAATTATCTACCGATAAATTACCAGGCATTTGAAAATTAACCACTCCGTCAGTTACTTTGGAGCTAGTTTCCCAGTATTTACCTTTAGAAGTATATAAGACTATTTCCGCCGCTTCTCCGTTTAAAGGAACCTTTCTTTTTTGACTATCTAAAAGCAGGAAAGAAAAAGGGCTTGATTTGTCTGTTTGTTTGACAATCTTGCCCCCTAATAATTGTTTTACATCTGTAGTCTGTAACATTTTATTTTCCTTCTATTTTCTCTTCTTTAAGTATGGCGTTTCTTAGAAAGTATTCTCTTAGTTTATAAGAAATTTTGTCTATATCCGCCATGGTTAACTGGTGCTTAATCGCTAAATTTAAAAATTCGTCCATTATCTCTTGGTTAATTTCCTTCTTCATTTCTTCCATCTTCTTCCTCCTTTGATTTTAGTCTAGCAATTTCTTCTTCTAGCATTTCTATTTTAGTTTGTAGTATCTGTACATTGTGTGTCTGTTGAGTTAGTAAATTCATATATTTTACTATAACCCTGTCTTTGAAGTCTAAGTTTTTATCTTCCATTTATCCTCCTATGAAGCCCAGAATGTCGATTTTTTTCCCATATCAATTACATATTTATTACCATAGTTTTCTCCAATCCAGATTTGGTCCTGTACTCTTTTTATATAAAGGCTTCTTCCGAAGTTTATATCTCCCCATATAGTCATGTCTGAGTCAACTCCCAATACCTTAGTTGCTATACCGAAGCTTGTTAGAGATATGCACCCCCAATCTCCATTGAGATATGAATTAATAGTTTTGTCTTGAAAGTAATCCAGGCTAAAACTTTTATTACTATTCATAACGATGGAACCATTCCAGGAATATGAACCACCTATTGTAACTGAACCATCGCTTTCTACTCCTACGGATCCGGCCTCATATCCACTAGAATCAATAAAAACAATCTTTGAACCTTCAATTTTAACCCTTCTACCATAAGAGGAAGTCTGAAAATCACCAACTACACTTACATTACCAGTTAAGTCGATTTGGTCGGCTGTTATCTTTATATTACTTACTTCCTGCCTAATCATTGAATAGGCTTGCCCATAACTAACCTTACTTTCAATTGCTTCTGCAGTTTGGTTTACATACGACCTATATTCCGCCCAGCTTACTTTTCCAGCGGCTTCTTGTTGTGCTGTTCCGGCAACTCTTATGGCACGGTCTGCCTTTTCTTCTACTCCGCTAATATCCGGCATTTGCTTTGTAACTTCGGTTCTGATGTTCTCGTTCGTTTGGGCTATGGTTGTATTGGTTTGACTGATAAGGCCTCTTACATCCTTGAATTCAGCGTCAACCTCCGCCTTTACCTTTCCTACTGAACTAACTATGCTATCATTAGTTTGGCTTATTGTTGCATAGTTTTTTTCAATAAACTGTTTCGTTCCTAATGGCACGCCAGAATTTAAGTAATCTTCAAGGCTTTTTATTTTATCATTTGTGCTTGTGCTTATGCTCGTAATTGTGCTTGAGATTTCATCATTTTTAATTTTGAAATCACTTTCAACTGATAGAATTTTCTTATTGATATCGTCTGAGACTTGGTGCAAGTCGGCAATACTAGGATATTTCTCATCTAGTTTGCCAATAATACCTTTTACATCATCGATTTGATTTTTAACCGATATATTTATGCCATCGATAGTTTTGTCTATCTCCAGTTGCTTATCAATTATAGGCTTGGTCTGTCCTGTCACTGGATCTACATAGGTGGTCGCTTCTGTTATAGACTCATATATTTGACTATCAGTTTGTTTTCTTTCGGTTTTATAAGTCTTAAAACTATCGTCTGTGTATCTCCTACTTGTGGCCACACTCGCTTCGATAGAATCTTCTGTGGTTTCAAATCTTACCCTTGTTTCTTCCCACATTTGATTAGTTAATTCGATAGCTTCATCTAAGTCATCAACTAATGTTTGTGGCTTATTAGATAAGGTTATTTCATTATCCATAGGCTTATAAGGGAAACTAGATAATTTTAAAATCCTAAACCTTTCCTTGGTTTTTCTATCATTATCAATCAAAAATACATAGTCACCAATCCCAAAAGAAAGGTTTTTAAAAGTCCCGTCTGATTCAGATTGATCAATAGCTTCTTTCAAGTCTTTCGCTTTTAATTCTATAGCCGTCTTAGGTTTTGATAAAGCTTTAAGCTTCCTTGCTGCCTCATCTTTTAAGTTTTTTATATTGGTGTATCTTTCATCTTTCCAATAGTAAGTTATTGTTTTATCAGAAAAACTCTTATCCTCCAAATAGTCTAGGCCGTTATTAATTTGATTAATTTTAAGGCCGTTCATACCCTCTGGAATAATCCTAGTGGCAAATTCAAAGTTTTCTACACTAATATCTTGTTTTTCCAGGTTAAGGGAAGCGGTTAAGTATATATCCTTATTTTGAGATAATTCCTTCCCTATAACTACTGTTTTTAAATGGGCATCTAGTTTGTATTCGACTTCATACTTTTTGATTAATTCTTCGAATATTTCCCAGCTAGTTTTATGGTCTCCGGTTATGGTTTTTTTTGTCCTAATATCGTCTAGGACCTCATATTTCCAGCCTATGGGTGTAATTACATCAAGAACATCTTTAATTCCCTTATAAGGGAAATTAACGCTTTTATTAAATTTTTCCTGCCAGTCAGAATTATTGGCAAAACTTTCTATTTTGTAGCCGTCGTAAAAAGGTTCGATATTTTTAACTATAAATTCTTGACAAGTATTGTCTTTCTTAAACTCGACAAGGTGTTCTACATCGAAGACATTTCTATATTGCTTTGGTATCTCGAATATTAGCCTATCAAGCGTATTTATTTCATACTCTATACAAGTATTTCTAAAGGCCGCATAGGGAAATCTTTCTTTAGTTCTTCCATTAACTATTAACATATAACCCTACCTTCAAATTCTAACTTGCAAGTGAAATCTCCTTGACCAGTAAGCTTAATTTTTAGCTCCTCTTTTATATAAGGAAACTCGAACATATCAATATTTGTTCCTGTTCCTAACTTATATAATCCTCTTTCAGAGTCTATAATCAGTGTATCAGTAAATTTATTTATTTTAATATCACTTTCAAAGCCTGTAATTTTTATATTTTCTCCCTTGCCCTCTAGGATAATCCTACAAGGGGTTAGAATATTTCCTCTGTTATATATAGTTACAGTTTCGTTAATAGGAATAAGGGTGCTTTGAGTATCAAGGCTGGCTATAGCTTGCCCTGAAAACTCAACCACTTCAAAAAAATGCTTTGTGTCGATTTTTTCTCCTAACAACCTTCCGGTGTAGAATATTTCATCATCAAAAGTTATTCTTGCTTTTTCTAATATCCTAGATAATTTATTCCTATTTTCTCTTATGGTTTCCTTCTCGCCTTTAAATTCAATAGAGAAACTAAGAGGCGTAAAGGACAACCTCTCACTTCCGTAAAAGGTTATACCAGTATCTGAAACGAATGTGTCTCTTTCTATTTTGGTATTTCCTATGTCAGGATAGGCTAAAAGGTGTGCACCATAATAGCCTAAGTCCTTAACTAAATTTATAGTATTAATCATCCTCTACGCCTCCTTTCTTTGCTTATTTCCTGGCTTACTATTGGAGTTACAGCCTTGCCAATCTCTCTTGAATCAAGGTTTATTACGCTTGTGACATCTCCGTTTGTAACTTGTACTTCAATATCTTGTTTATTTTGTATAGATCCACCAGCTAAATTATAGGCCAGATCTGCACCCATTCTTTTATTATCAAATAGAACTGCATTCTTAGCCTTATTTCTTATAGCCTCCATAGTGGCTTTTACCTTGTCTACTACAAAGCCTTTTTCGTCCTCGATACCTACTCCCATACCACGGGTTAACATTTTACCGACTTCATCTCTAAAGACTCTTGAAGGGGAGTGGATTCCTGCGGCTCTTTTTGCAGCCCATACTGCCGACCTCATAACACTAACTGCGGCGCTTATTACTCCAGACCTACCACCATAAATACCATTTGAAAGTCCGGCCATAAGATTATATCCAGCATTTGAGAAAGAACCCTTATAGCCGTTTACTGTACTTACCATTTGGCTACACATTGATTTCACAGTAGATTTAGCCTTATTGCTTCCATTTGTAACTTTAGATACAAACCCATTCATCATGGAGTCCGCAGCAGTTTTCACTTGATTAGAAGCATTATTGATTGTTGTATTAATCTTGCTACCCATCTGGGTAAATTGTGTATTAATCCTATTTGTGCCATTTGTAACAGTATTAGTGATGTTATTCATCATTAATTTGGTTTGACTAACGGATTTTGAACTCAAATTTGTAATAGTAGAGTTAATCTTATTTTGCATACTAGTAAATGAGCTTTGAACCTTACTTGATCCACTAGTTACATTGTTTGCCAAGGTATTCATCATATTTGTTGCACTTTTAGCAACGACATTTGAAGTGTTGGTCAAGCTTGTTTGTATAGATGAACCCATCTTGTCAATACTTGCTACAGCCTTACTTGATTCGCTGCTTATCGCTGAACTATAACCTTCCATTGCAGTTTTACCCGCCTGGTTAAAGTCGCTCGCTTGATTACTTAATGATTGGGCTACGTCTTTACCTATGTTTGTTGCACTAGCGTCTACAACAGACTTTGAAGCGTCTATACCGCTTGCATATTGCTCGCCTAATTCTTGACCCTTCTGATTGGCTTCTCCTTCTCCTCCTTGAAGTTTTTCTATGGCACTTTGCCCTAAGGCTTGTGACTTAGAAGTAACCTCCATTGTTGAAGACTCGATACCTCCAGCGAATTTTGAACCAGTATCGTGGCCTTGTTGGTTTGCAGTATCAAAAATCAAAGAAGAACGTGCTGCTAGCGGATTAGCAAATGTACTATTATAGGCTGCAGCTACATTTTCTTGGCCTGAGCTTATACCTTCACCAAAGGCACCGACGTTGTCTGAACCTATTTTTCTTAAAATCTCTGCAATATTGGTTTCGCTTACTCCAGCCTCTTTTAAGGCTTGATAAGCCGCTTCAACATTGATTTTTCCTGCATTAGCTCCGTCAGCAAAACCGTTGACATTTAAAAGCCCCATGTTGTGCATAGCTTCAATTGCTTCTAATGAAGACAATCCTGATTCTCTTAATTGCCTATACACTGCAAGGGCCGCTTCTTTTCCAGCAGCCGAACCTTGGCCGAATGCGTCAACATTTATTTGGCCTTTAGAATACATTTCATCGAAAGCGTCAAGTTCAGAAAGGCCCATATCCATCATAGTAGTAAATTCTTCTATGATACCTTCAGCCCCTTCTCCTATTCCGTCTTTAAAGCCCTGCATATTCCTAGAAGCTATTTCAGTTAATTTCTCGACAGCTTCGATTTCACTCATTCCTGAGTCCATCATCTCTTTAAGCTTCTCACGATAGGTCTGGCCACCTTCTTCAACGCCGTTTACAAAACCGTTAAGGTTTAGCCCGGCAATCTCGAAGAATTTTTCTGCCGCCTCCATAGTTTCTAGTCCTGATGTCCTAAGTGCTGTGTAGGCGCTTCTTACATTTCCCGAACCTTCATAAATAGCTTGGGCATATTCGTCAACGCTTGCTTTTCCTTCTTGTCTTATAATAGCCCTAGCGTCAGAGTCTGAAACCCCACCTTTGATTAATTCTTTATAGGCTGTAGTTATATCTGTGGTGCCATCTTTTAAACCTTCCACCACACCCATAACAAGGCTTTCTCCTGTTTCCCTTGTCTCTGATCCGTCTACTTCCTTGTTGATTAATCCAGGTAGGTCTTTAGCTTTTTTTGATACTTCTTTTTCTTTGCCGTTCCAGCCATCCTTGATACCGTCTATAAAGGATTTGCCGACATCTTTAAGCTTGTTTACGCCGGACTTAAATTTGCTAGATAAGGTGTTTATTAATCCCTTTGATTGGATTTCTGCAAAAGTATTTTTAGCCGCATTAAAGCCGTCACCTATTTTGCCGACAATAGACTTTCCAACACTCAAAAGTTTTGAGGCTCCTTTGCTGATTGCACTAGCAACAGAACCTATTATCCTACCAGCAGAATTAGCTATCTTTGGCATATCTAGGTTGAAACCTTTGATTATAAAGCCAATTAGGACAGCCCCTGCGACCGCTAGGCCAACAGGATTAGAAAGAACTCCAGCAATTAAAGGTATTATCTTAGCGGCTATACCAGATATTAAGGTTAATCCCTTACCTAGCCCGCCAGCTACCGACTTTATAAGTCCGCTACCCGCTGTAACAAGTTTACTTCCGCCAGCTTTGTTTATGCCAGTAGATAAGACTCCTACGATTTTCCCACCTATGGCAGCAAGTCTGCCCGAACCAGTCTTAACTCCTTCTATTAGTGGTGCAATAGTTTTAGATCCTACCGCTTTCAAACTTGAAGCTTTTCCGGAAATACCCTTTGCCAGGGTATCTATTAGCTTTCCGCCTGCTGTATTTAGTTTTAATCCTTTACTGTTGAAGGTCTCTATCAATGTGCCAATAACACCATTAGCAGATTGACTAACAGCCAGCTTTTCTCCTAGAATTCCCTTTGCCAAAGAACCCATCATCTTTTTAGCTATTGCTGGGCCTTTAAAGGCGGCAAATGCTATTGCTAAAGCTGTTAAAATATGAGGAACAGCCTCAATTACTACATCTGGATTTTCAGCAATTCCTTTAGCTATTGCCTTTAAAAGGTCGACTCCAACCTTTAAAAGTTTAGCCGCATTCTTATTAAAGCTTTCAGCAAGTTTACCTATGATTTCAATTGCCTTAGGAACTAAAATAGGTGCCTTAGCTGTTAGCCCTTCGGCTAACTTAGTTAATATCTCTCCGCCGACTTCAAATAACCTTGCTCCTACCTCCATAAAGGCGGTAACTAAGCTCGTTATTATCTCTGTCGCACTCGAAGCTAAGCTATCAGAATTCTTTTGTAATCCATCTAGTAGACTTAAAATAATGGTCTTTCCAGCTTCAATAAATTTTGGAGCTTTTTCAGCAATAGCAACAGCACCTTCGGCTATCATATCACCCAAGACCTTTGGCAAATGTCCAATATCTCTTGTAACTACATTATTTAACCTGTCTACCTGCTTAGTAACAGACTGAACAACCTGCCTGAATGGAGTGTCGACATTTTCGAATAAGGATATACCTAAACCTTCAAGGGCTGATTTTAGGATTGTAATATCCCCTTTTAGGTTGTCGTTCATTGTCTTAGCCATTTTTTCGGCAGCGCCTGTTGAGTTGTTGATACTATTAGTTAATTTTTCAAAGTCTGCGTCGCTAGAATTTATTATTGCTAGCATTCCGGCCATAGCTTCTTTGCCAAATAAAGTTGTTGCAGCTTGAACCTTCTGGTCTTCACTTAACCCCTTAAAGGACTGCCTCATTTCACCCATAAGTTTATTAAAAGGCTTAATTTGTCCGTTAGAGTCAGTTATTGAAATACCAAGATTTTCCATTTCAGCCGCTACTTGCTTGGTTGGTGCTGATAACCTCGATAGGGCCGACTTTAAGGAAGTACCAGCTTGTGCTTATGTTACCGTAAAAGTTCTTTATCTTTTACTTCTTATAGTTTCCTATAAGTTCAGACTATATCTTCACCGCTAATATAATAGTACGGTGCCTTCCGCTCGTGGATATTTCTGCATATAAAAAACACGACTTTCATCGTGTTAGTTTACTTAGCTTACTTAATCTAGTCGTTACACTTTCCTAGTATTTCTACTAGGCTTAGCTCGGGATTAGCTTATTATATAATATATTATAGATTCGATTTTTATTATCTCTTCTATTACTACGCTTATATGGTATTCTCAATAATTCTATATTATTATCTTTGCAATATTCATTTTTTATTGCATCGTTTATCTTAACTCTTTCAAATTCTTTTTTCCCAAATTTAGGTTTAAAGTGCTGTTCGCCATCATATTCAATTAATAACTTTAAATTATTATCTTCAAATATTGCGAAATCAAAAGGTAAAGGTCGTTTGTTTCTACATTCTTTTATCCTATATTGACTCTTATAGCTGATATTATATTCATCTAAAAAATGTGCAACAATTTTTTCTCCATAAGATTCATTACATTTTGGACATCCTGACACTATATTAAATATTCTAGATGGAGATGCTTTAAACACATTTCCACATGTCACATGTTTAATATTTGCCTTACGTGTAGCTGATTTATATCCGCTAACTATTTCATACTCACCTTTTGTAGCTATCTTCATTTTTTCTTTAGCTTCTTCTAGTGTCATTGAATTAGATTTAGCTGATTTCTCATACCTTTCATTTGGACATCTTTGACCATTCAAAAAAGCTTTTGGTGTCATTTTAAATATAAAACCACAAGTCGTATGTTTAAAAGTTATTAATGTGTTGGTTGTTTTGTATTCACTTAAAACAATATATTCATTTCCGACAAGTTCCTTCACTTCTTTTTTGAAATCATCGGTAGTTTTTTGTAAATTTCTCCCACACTTAGGGCAACCATGTCCCTTCCATAACGGTTCAGCATTAGTACTCCAAGTATAACCGCATTCTGTGTGTTTAGTTAAGATTTTTGTTCGTCTATTTTGATATTCTTCTAATAATATATATTTATTCTTACCATGTGCTTTATCTATTCTAGATTGTACTTCTGCGTGAGTTAATTTTTTCATAAGATAATGCCTTTCTATATAGTATATTATACTCTTTATTCCTGCATTATCCATTATATAACTTAGCTTTCCCCGAATTCAAAAGGTTATTTTTTCTATTAATTACTTAATAGCAGGGCCACTCGACCCTTTAATTCCGGCATTTGCCATAAGTCCCAAGGCGACAGATACATCTTCCACCTTATATCCTAAGGCCCCTGCAACAGGTGCAACGTACTTAAATGATTCACCCAGCATTGAAACATTAGTATTAGAAGCGGTTGAAGTTGCCGCCAAAACATCGACAAATCTTCCTGTGTCTTTTGCTTGTAGACCAAAGGCAGTTAATGAGTCGGTGACAATATCTGAGACTACTCCTAAGTCCTCACCACTTGCAGCGGCCAAATTGATAACCCCAGGAAGACCGTCAATCATTTCTTGACTCTTCCAGCCTGCCATACCCATGTATTTTAAGGCTTCGGCTGATTGAGTTGCGGAAAACTTAGTTGTTGCCCCCATTTCCTTAGCCTTATTTGTTAGTGCGTTAAGTTCGCCTCCAGAGGCACCGGATATAGCCTCGACTTCGCTCATAGCTGCTTCAAAGTCAGCCCCTGCTTTTAAGGAGTAAGCTCCAAATCCAGCGGCAGCAACTCCAGCTGCCTTAAAGCCTGTCTTAATTCCGTCTAAAGCCTTACCAGTAATATTTTTAAAACCATTACCAGCTGCGGCTGCCATAGAAGATAGAGAAGCAAGGCCACTTTTAAACCCTGACGTATCTAGTTTGGTATCAAATAGCAGTTTACCATCACTTGCCATACGTCACCTCACTTTCTTTAAATTTGCATGCTTGCCATCATTGACCTAGCAAAAGAATTTTCTTTTTCTTCGACTGTCCTTTCATCTGGCAAAGCATAAATCTTTTTCATCGTTCTATAAAATTTCTTTTCATCTTTACTCATCTTTGAAGTAATTTGTATGGATCTATAAGACATAATTCTAGAGAATAAACATTTTTCGTTTAGTCCTTCAAATAAGGCCTTAAATTCCCACCAATGAAGATTGGCAGTAAGAAGATTGATATTATAACATTCCATAAAGGCTGAATATATATAGGCCCAGTCATGCTCGAAAGAGTAAACAAGGCTGGAGTTAGTAAATTCTGACTCCTTTTTATCTTCTTCCTTTGTTTTGCTGATACCGTCTGTCTTTTTACCTAGACTATAAAACCATAAGAACCCGTCAAATAAGCTTTCTAATTCATCAAGGTCTGACATCATAAAGTTCTCCTCCAAACAAGCGTCAATTGCTTCTAATACTTGATTTTGGGCTTTCTCATCTTCCTTTAGCATTATTTCTTCATATTTAATCCAGGTTCTAAAGTCGGTATTTATAGCTACCTTTCTTCCGTTTACATCAATTGTGTTTGGTAGACCTTTAATTAGGTATGTCACTTCTCATCAACTATAATTCCTTCGACTATTTCTTCTTTTTTGCCAAAGCTAAAAGTTTTAGTAAGCTTTTCTAGCTCCTTATTTGCTTTGTCAACTTCTTCTACTAGATAATTTCCTATTCCTAAATAGTCAGTAAGGAGTAATTCATCTCCGTCAAATACTTTTTCTTGAATTTTGTCCATTGCTCCAAGGCCAAGGATAGTGTCAAAGGCTTTTCTTAGGGCCTGCTTAGATTCGCTTGAAGACATTTCTTTAAAGTCTAAGTCTCCAATAGAAGTAAGTTTTTTTGACAGATCTGAGTCGTGCTCGATCTCATAAGTTAAATATTCGGTTTCTTGTTTTTCATTGATATACTCAAATTCAAATTTAATTAATTGTCTTTTTTGTCTTTTAAATGCCATTATTTTCTCCTTCGTTTCTTATTTTTTTGTAATTTTTGAAAAGAAAAAGGGAGCCTAAGCTCCCATAATAATCATTAAGAATTTTTACCTGATGTTGTCTCAGAGGCCTTATCAGCAGCAGGCTTACCCTCAGTAAATTTGATTGTTAGCCAGTCTGAGTCTTTATCTCCTAATTCTGCGTAACCCTCTATTGAAGGACCATTAGCCTTAAAACTACCAGAATATTGGTAAGCGTCAGTACCGTCACCAGCAGAGTCTGGAACTATAGTGTGATTTCTCTTGATTGCATAGAATTTGCCTTCTTGTCCTTCAATTGGTTTGGCAAAGTCAACGACTACAATATTAACTGTAGCGTCATCTGCTAATTGCTCTTTATCAAATACTTCTTGAATTCTGTCGTGTACTGGATTGTCCTTATACCTGTCTAGAGTGAAGTCAGTTGTTGAAGTCATACCAGTAACGGCAGTTCTTTCTGATTTCTCGTCTACGTATTTTCTTGAATATTCTTCTGTTTCTTTAGATGTTGGAAGGTCGGTAAAACCTTTCATTCTGTAATATTTATCTTGCACTTCCATAAAGGAAACTACATCGGCCCTCAATACTAGGCCTTTAAATTCTTTTAAATTTTGTAATGTTTTAGCTTCAGCCATTGTTTACCTCCATATAAACTAATCTCATTTGTATTTGGTATTGACTAGAACCAACGTCGGCACTAGACAAGTAACCATTTGTTATAATTTCAAGCTTGGTTGGATACTTATCTCCTTCAAGCTTCGGAAACTCTTTCTTATAATTCATTTCCTGAATCCATTCAATTAAATTATCAAAAAAAGCAGAGTTTTCTAGTTGTGTAACTAAATCTCCGCTCATATGACTTCTTGTAGTGAAGATAAAACCAAATTGTTTAAGCTCATCTCCGTCTACATATTTTTTAATTGTTGGACTTATAGGCTCAGTATAAATTCCATACTCTAAGGGTTGATCTCCTAGAAAATCAACACTAAGCCTTACATCGTCTTCTAGATAAGGGCATTTTAAAAAGTATTCCCTTACGCTTTCTATAATTGATTTCATTTTGCTTTTGCCCCCGCTATATTTGCAGCACCTCTTAATATTGAGTCTTTATGGCTTGACTTCATTCTTTCAAACCACCTATTTCCCCTTGTTGGTGCTCCTTGAAAATTTGCAGGTTCATAATACCGTCTTTTTGCATAAGGTGTCTGTTGAACTATTCTCCCAGAACCTATGCTAGTTTGGCTTGTTGCAGCTCCTATCAAAGTGCCTAAGTCTTTTGGAGTGTAAGGATCCATTCTCCTTATACATTCACTATCTATAAATTTTTGTACTTCTCCACCTGTTTCAAGGTCTCTTTTCTTTAAGGCCTTGACCTGGTCGAAGTCAAACTTAGAAAAGTTTATCATCACTTAGCCCCTATCCTTGTATGCTGCATACTAGTAGAACCGAAGTCAAAGACATCAGATACTGTTACTATTTTAGCCTTGTATTTCTTTTGATACTCCTTAGCTGTCTTTAGTTCTTCAATATCTATCTCTTCATCATTTCTGATTACTAGGTCTTCAACGTCAACAGTTCTTAAAAGCTCATTTGGTATATAGCAGGTTATTTCGTCAATATCATCCTTGCTCCTACCAGTGCGGTTAGTGTTAATCCCTCTAGTCTCTTCCCAGTGGCAAGGGTAATTTCCTAGGGTTTTATACACGTTTTGTCTATCTACAACCATTCTTTTTATGATTGTAACCTTGGCGTTAGTTATCAATAAACGCCCCTATACATTAAACCAGTATGGACAAAGGCCTCTTTAATCATTTGATCAATGAGGCCTGCCACTAATCCATCTTTTTTATCTACTGGCAAGGAATTTGATTGTGCGTATTCCACTTTATATTCGCCCACAGACTCCGATTTTATATTACTAGATGAATTACCCTCCGAATCAATTAAAAGCTCCCTATCATTAAAATAAAGCTGATTAATTATATCCTGGGTAACTTCATCTATTCTTTTTTGTAGGTCTTTGTTATTCTCCCTTATTCTTTCAAAGGTTAAAAAGTCTATACGCCTTCTAATTCTCCTTTGCATAGTTGAGAAAACCCATTCTGGTATATTTGTGCCAGGATTATTTGTTATAAACTCCTTATAGGTTAACATAAATTAACCCCTTTCTGAATTAAGCTGCTGGGTTGCCTGATTCCCCTGCTGGCTTTTTACCGTCAAGTTTAGTTAGGACTCTAGCTATTGGTATTTGGTTAAGTGGGAAAGTTTCTTCTTCATTTTTAACTACTTCCCAGTTAGCTCCCTTTCTTAATTCATTATCTGTTGGAGACAATGAAGCCATAGAAGCCTCAGTAAATGAAATACCTCTTGGAGCAAAGCAGAACCTATCTCTAGTGTATAGGGTATCTTCTCCGCCGTTTTTCATTGGGTTTCTGTCAGTCTCATAAGGTACTTTTGCACCTGCCTTAGTATATTCAAAAGCTCCTTGGCCGAAGATATAAGTTGTGTATTCCCCTTCTTTGCTTATTGGTAATGAGTCATCAATAATAATTGGTCTGCCGTTTAGGTTTGCTAAAGCGAGTGGTCTTTCTATTCCTCTAGCGTCGGTGTATTTTGCATATTGAATTAGATTTAAGTTTTCTAATTGAGTTGCAACGGCTGAATTCATAATAGCTGCTGCAAAGTTTTTCTTTCTTGCTCCAAAGGCTTGTTGTAGTGCATTGTTTAATGTAACTTGGCCGAATACATCATCTTTATATGTGTGTTCTTCTACAAATTTCTTGTCTTCTGCCTTTGACATTGAAAAGATACCTTCAAGAATTGCAAGAAGTGAATCTTGTTTAAGGTCTGCCCACCAATCTAGAAGTTGAATAGCGACAGTTCTCATTGGATCGAGGCCGCCTGTAATATCGAATACAAAGTCTTTTTCAGTCCAAGCGTGAGCCCTACCAATAACAACTCTCTTTTGGTAGAAAGTATTGGTTGAGTCTGATTTAATATCTGTTTGGCCATCGTAATTGTCAGCGTCCCCTGATAGAATTCCGGCAATTGGAGTAACGATAATATTACCGCCTACTTGTTCATCCATTCTAGTTTTTAAGTCTGCCCTTTCTACAATAGCAGATGATGTTAGTAGTTCGTTTGTTCTTTCTCTTTCGATTGTGTCGACGTATTTTTCAAATACTTCTGCGTTAAAATAAGTCTTATCAAATAATTTTGGCATTTAATTCCTCCTATAAAATACCTTTCTTATTAGCTTGAAGCATTTCTTCGTAAGTCATATCTTTGAGTTCCTTATCTCCTATACTTCCTGACTTACCTATGCCTCTTTGCTTTGGTTCTCCCTCAATTTTAAATAGGTATGAATCCGACTCTTTTAGTCCCTCGATTTGTGCTTTTAAGTCATCGTTTAAGTTTTTAGAATTCTTCAAGCTGTCGATATCAAGCAAAGCTTTTGCTGCCTTAAGATTTCTACTACCAGCATTAACCAAGCCTAGATCAATGGCATTATTAAGATTAATTCTTTCGATGTCTTCCTTAGCTTTAATTTGAGCTTGTTCATACTTGTTTTTGTACTCTTCAGCACTTGCCTTAATGGAATCTATATCCATATCTTTGAAGGCTTCTATTTGCTCATTTGCACTTGCTACTTGGGACTTATAGTTTTCGTTTTCAGTTTTTAAGGTCTCATATTCATTTTTTAAATTATTATAATTTTCTACTTCCTGACCTCTTAGCTTGAAAACCGCCGCTATTTGCTCGTCATTCAATCCTAATTCCTTGAGTTCTTCTGTCTTCATAAAATCTCCTATTCCTAAGCTTTTTAAGTCGTCGCTATGACTCTAGATTAGTAACATTCCAGCATTTTAGGTCCGCTTTGACCATGGCGAAGCTTAAAGGATTTGAACCTTTATCTCCCAGATTTGGAGTCTGGTATTTTCCCTGATTAAACTAAAGCTCCAAAAAAACCGCACGATATTCGCACGGTTATTCTCAATGTTTTATTCCCTTGTTTACGTTATAGTATCTTTGTTTTTTATTTAGCTTTTTGAATTCTTCCTCTGTTAGAATTCGTTGCATTGCTAGTTTGTATTTTTTATTGTATGGATACTTATTAGCGTCAATCAATCGTCTGACATTTTCAGCGTCTTTCTTGCATAAAAAATGAGCGTGTTGATCATACGAACCGCCCTCTCTTATAAGTATCCATTTTCTTTTTGGTAATTTTGGATAATATCTAATTGTTAATTTTATTTTTTTGTAATTAAAAAGCACGCCTAACAACTAGTGTGCTTAATCTAATATTTTCTTTGCTATTTTAGAAAACTCTTTCTTTTCTTCCTCAAAAATTATGTCGACATCAAAAATTTGCCCTAAATATTTAGTCAAATCATCTAAACTTTGATTCCTTTTGGTATAATTTTTAATTTTGCTGATTTCATCCTTATATTCATCCTTTGGAGCAAAAGGGAACACTGAATATGGGTCCCAATCATTTATTATCTTTTCTATATTCATAAAAATCACTCTCCAAACATTTTTTTAATAATTCTTATCATATCCTCATCAAAGTCATTCTTGGACCAAGCAGTTATAAGTTTTCCATTTACATCAACTACGGCCACACCTTCTTTTGTAACATAAGCGTATTTATAATCTTTAATTTGTTCGACTGGTGCTCCGTATTTAACCCAATAATTGACACGTTCTTTGCTAATATTCCTTTTATCCAATTGCTTTATAGAATGAGAGGAAGCGGCGTCCCAATTAACTTTTATTTTATAATAGTTTACACCTTTTCCAAATTTACCTAAATCAACTGGTTTATAATTATCTTTTCTAAGTTTTTTAACTTCCGCCTTTTTAATATCATACCCATAAACGTTAGTATTTACAGTAGTAGGACGAAGCTTTCCAGCCTTGTTAAAGTCCTTGTAAAGCTGCCTTTGCCTTTGTAATCTTACCTGGGCTATTAGCTTACTTTCATCGTCCCCTACCTTATCATACATCATAACCCTATGCTTGTATTTTCTAATGGTTCTTTCTATTTGTCTTTGCTTTTGGGTTGCTTCATAGAAAGTGTATTCTTTGTCCTCAAACTCGAAAGGCTCCGGATCTATATTATCTAACATTTCTTGACTCCAGGCTCTTTCTGATATTCCCTCAAAGAATGGATACCAGTTGTGCCTGCAATTTGCCATATGTTTCTCATATCACTATGAGGTTCGGACTATATCTTCACATAATAAATATGTGCAATGCGCTTCCACGTGTAACTCAACTTCACGTGTACTCCCTTTCGGGATAGTCTCTACACTTCTTCTTCAGGGAGGAACTTCCAAACAAATCCACCTGCGGTTTTTCTATATTTTACTCCTCTACATACTTTGCCAACTGAATCGTTAGGTAAATTATTAGCTCTTTCAGCTATTCTGAGACCAGGATAAACTTCTAATAAGTTTCCGTCTTTATCGAATTTACCTACTCTTAATTTCATTTTATCAGTCGCTTTTTTGAGTTGCTCGGTCTTTTCTGCAAGATATTCTGGGTCTTTCAACCTCTCTATTTGAAGTTTTCTTGATTGTTCTGACATTTTTTTACGATACTCTTCATCTTTCCAAGCTTTTTCATTAAATTCTATTATAGTTTTCTTTGCGTGCTTGCTTGTAATTTCTCTCAATCTTTTATCTTTAAAAGAGATAGGGTTAGCACAAAAGTTATATCCTTTATTTGGATTTGTTGCATCGTATTTGTTTATATAATAAAATTCTTTATCATTCAATTCTTCTTCAGAACATTCTTCCAATACTTCTATTGTAAAGTTATCAATACCATATTCGTTGATATCTCTATACAATGGCCAATCTTTTTTATCCTTCTTTTTAGAGTCCCATTTATGATATATCATCCTTTTTTCAATATTCTTACTTTGACCAATATAGTACTTACCATTAATTTTGTTTGTAATTTTATAAATTCCTATCATTTTACCCCTCAAGAATTTAGCACGGGATTGCCTGCATGAGGTTTCCCCGTTAGCTTTAATATATGTCTACACTTTATATTGTATCATATGTCTACAATTAAGTCCACTATATTAAAACACCCCTGAGTAATTGGGTTCACATTGTTTTACATGGGCACAAAATTCTACCCATAAATCCACCTACATCACCATAGCCGATATCATCTAAGCTTAAATACTTATCATTATCCCCTGACAAAGAAACAATTTGCCCCTGCCATTCTGCGTGAGATGGTCTTGCTCCTGCGTGTGCTGATATCTCCATAAGGTCTTGGTTCATATCCTCTGCGTTAGACAAAGATATTTCTCCAGTCATTTGGTTTATTGTTGTTCTTACAAGCATTTTAGCGGCCGATTCCACAGTATAATTTCTTCCTGAATTCTGATAATTAATTACTCTTATTCCTGATTCAGATAAATCATTGACCAGGCCTCTAACTACTTGCTGACCTGAAAAAGCTCCGCTAGAAACTTTAAAGGCCGCTTGGTTTAGCTTATCTTTATAGAATTTATTTAATTTTACATTCTCACCATTGCAGACAACCCCTAATGATTGGGTTATATTCGCATTTCCTTTAATTAACCTATCAACCGCATTGTTTATTGTGTTCTCCGCGTGTTTGTTTTGGGTTAGATCAATCAAATTCTTATTTACAACCCTATAAGCCTTAGCCTCATCTTCATAATGTTTAAGGCCTGATTTATTTATTATTTGGCTTATTTCTTCGTCGATATCCTCCAAATGAGGTTTCAAAAGAGTTTCTATTTCCTCAGTTGTATAACCGCTTTCAATTAATACTTCGGCTTGTCTTTCCGCTGTGGCTGTTAAGTAACCATTCTTTTTTATCCTACCCGCTATATCCTTCAGGATATCATCTTCCAAGTCTTGATATAGTTCTATAAGATGGTCGGTTACCCTTTCCATGTATTCTGGGCTTAACATTATTCTTCCTCAGCTACGTCGCTTCTGTCTTCCGACACTCCCGCTTGTATTTCTTTTAGCTCCTCATCGGTTACGCCGTATCTCCATTTTAGATAAGCTTCTGGTTTTAAGATACCTGCTGCCACTTCCTGGAGCCTTATCTTTTGTTCGGTCTCAGAATCCACTACAAGACTATCATCAAAATCAAAAGACACTTGGCAATCTTCGGCGTATGGAATACCTAGCTCCTTATACCAATACTTTAATATCTCGACAAATTCTTCAAGACAATCAGCAAGTTCTGTTTGTATATCCTTAACTGTAGAATAAGACCTTTGCTGGCTTGTAATAATTTCTGAAGCTGTTTTAGTTGTTTCACTCATATGAGACAAGGTCCCATAGGCTAGGCCGCAATGGAATTCTATCTTTCTTAATATTTCATCTAGACCATGGAATAATGGGGTGTCTCTGATTTCAGGGCTAAATACTTCATAGAAGTCTCTGCCTCCATCCCCCATATCCATACCAAGATTTCTGAATAATCTTTCCTTGCCCTTTGGCAATTCTCCGTTAGCTTTTACGGTTGTTATGTCTGCGTCAATAGCTAGCTCGCTTCCCTTGTACTCCCAGTGAATTCTTTGGTATTGCTCATCAGCATCTTGGATTAAGGATAAGGATCTGGCAAAACAACTTATGCCCTCATCTGATTCTAAATCTAGATTATTTGCTTGTGGATTTTTAAAGTAAGCAAATAATGGTTTGTCTGAATCAACCACCATTTTTTCTGTCATATCAGCCCATTTATCTACTATTGATAAGCTCACTTTATCTCCTAAAGTATCCTGGGAATCAGACATATAGGCGGTATTTGTTATTAAATACTCATCACCTATTTTATGTTCCTCTAGCCTTGTAAAGAATATGTCTTTGTCTCTCTTATCCTTCCTCTTGATCCTATCGATAAAAACAATATGATTGATATCTCCAAAACTCGTGAATCCTAAAATAATAAATTTATTCGCTGGAGCAATATCTATATCAATCTTTTTCTTATCTATATTTTCTATATATGGTTTTACAATAATCCCGCCTAGGGCTAATCCATACTCAGTAAATCTTCTAATACGTTTTATGAATTTTTGATAAATCAAATCAATATTTTCATCATCAACCCTAGTTTCAAGCTCCATTGTTACAAGCCTTGCAAGCTCAGATGATATAGCCGCACATAAATTCAAGGATTGAGAATTATCAGCGTCGTTTTGATTGCTTAGCCAGTAGGGTTCTCCGTGGTAACAATCCAGCCATACTTTATAATTATTTTCAATATTTAAACCTAGGCTTCCCAGCCTCTCTCTAATTTCTCTATCTAGCATAAATACTCCTATACGTTCATAAGTACCTTTATAAATTTTTCAATGGAGTATTCAAAGCCGTCTAGGGTATCAATATCACTTGTCCCATCATCTAACCTTATATCCTCCATTTCTTCTTCCTTCCAAACCGCAGTAGATAAAGCCTCTTCAAGGCTCTTACAATCTTTGGTATAAAAAAATCTATCAGAAGCAACCAAAGTATTAACAAGTCTTATCCTGTCATTGATTGGGTTCTTGATAGAGTTCTTAATCTTTATATTTAAATTTGCATCTAACAAGGCTTTTTGCATGCCCTTGATTAATACTTGCTCCGCACTATCTGCATATATAAGGTCGACGTTTCCATAGGTAGATTGAATAACTCTCACAAAGTCGATTAATTGATTATATAAGTCTGTCGGCTTGTCAGGCTCAAATCTTTCAGATCTTAAAGCATAGACCTTTTTAAAACCTCGACTAATACCACAGCAAACAAAAGCGTGCTTTGAATTATTTCCACCGAAGTCCACGCCTATTTGTATAATCTGTAGTTCGTGAGGCTTGCCTTCAATCAAATACTTTTCCGGACCATCTGAAAACTGCTTATAAATAAGTCCTTCGGCCACTACCCTTAAACCAAGTATATCCCTTTTATACCAAACAGAATTAGGGTCGTACTGGAGTTTTATTTCCTTTTTTCTCTGGTCTGAAATATTGATATTATCATCGATTGTAAAATGTTTATAATTATAACCACCAAATCTTATTCCTTCATCCATCATCCCCTGATACTTATCGATGTGGTCAGAATAAATAAAATGATTAGGACTTGAAGGGTTTAAGTCCCAAAAGAATTTACGCATATTAGCTGCAGCAGTACGGTTAAAGGCTTCTTTGATTGTGTCTTTGTGATGAAGATTAATTTCTGTAGCTATCCACATTCCATAAGAGTTACCTCTTATTTTCTTGTAAGAATCAGCCTTAGCAGCACCCGCAAATATTACTATCCTTTCTCTTTGCTTTGTGTAGGGGCCTTTTATAATTAAAGCTTCATTGTCTTTATATTTCCCCCACTTGCACTGACCACGGAAGACGTATTCAAGACCAAAACCGTTGGCATCCCCTATATTTAGCTTGGCGTTTGCAACAGTGGAACCTGTGGCAAGGTGTAACCTGTCCTTGGTGGTTCTTAATTCATGGGCGAAAGCATAAACATTGTCAACAGTCTTACCAGCCCTTACAGCTCCTTCAGCTATATTATAAGTATTATTTTTACAATTCCTGATATAGTCAACATGCTTTTTAGAAAATCTAAAGGGAATTGTCCTTCTCTTCTTAATCTTCTCCATAAATCATCCTATCTATATCTTCAAGGTCCTCAATTTCTTCTGATATACCCTTCATAATTTCAATTTCTGTCTTAGTCTTCTGGATTTGTACTTCTTGTTTTTCTATTTCTAGGTCAGAATAATGCATACCGAATCGTTTCATTAACATATCCATTGCTTTTATCCTATCTTTATCTGTAGTTCTAGTTTCTATAACTTCTTGCCTACCTCCTCCCACCCATATAGGAGTTTGTTCAGTTGACTCACCTCTTGCTATAGAAGATAAAAGCTCCATAATCTCCTTTTGTGAGACTATTTTTTCTGAATCAATCTCTTTTAACCTATTATCTATATATTTTTTTACCGAGTACTTTCCGAGTAGTTTTCTAGCATTTGCTTCTGCACTTGCTCTACTTTGCTTGGCATAAGATTTAAGATAAGCTTCAGTAGCATTACCAGTCTTGATGTACTCATCAGCAAACTTCTTTTGTTTAATTGTCAATTTCTTCAGAGCACATCACCCCTTTTCTTTACATCTCTTAAATATTGTTAATTTAATAAAATTCTGTATAATATTCTTACAACTTTCTAGATTCTAGAAAGGAGTACCAGATGACAATTTATGAAATCATTATGCTTATATTAGCGTTAGTTTCACTTTATCATCAAATAAAAGATAAACACTTATAAAAGATAAACACTTATAGAAAATGAAATGTAGATGACAGGTCAGCATTTTTTCAAATATACATCTTCGCTAGATGCTAGACAATCACAATTTCAAAAAGAATTATATGAGTTGTACTTGCTGAAACCGTCATCATATCATATAATAATAGTGTAAATAGTCATCAGGTACTATATAAAAGCACATTAGAGCGTAATTTGTGCTAGCTTGTTAGAAGAAAGATTAAATCTTTCGTGCGAAACGGAATTTATCTGACAAGCAAGGAAAAGAGAGGGAGTGATTGCCCTCTCTTTTTTATTATAAAATTGTAATTTCAACCTAAATAAGTACAAAAAAAGACAAGTCTTTTACAACTTGCCTTTCTAAATATTAAAAATTAACTTAAAATACTTTTCTTCAAACCATCAAGTTTGATACCTAAATTCCAACCTTGCTTAGAATTTATACCTAAATCCCTGCAAGGCTTATCCAACAACCCAATTTCAACAAGCTTTGAAGAAATAATCTCGGTAAAATCTCCTAGCATTTCACTATCCGAAGTAAAAGTGTACAAAATTCTATGCAAATCAATTAACTTTTGAACTTTCAAAAATCTATCTATATCCCCTTTGTTACACCCATTAACCAAACTATTTTCAGAAAAATACCTATTGATCTTCATATTAGCATCATCATTTAAACAATAACTGTCAATAAGCTTATAAACATCATCTTCAAAGAGAATATTGAGCCTGTTATATACACTTATGTTGTTATTTTCAGACCTAAAATCTCTTAAGGTTCTAGCATTTAAAAGAGTGCCTAAAGATTTTGACCTAACAAGCCAATTAATATTGTCCTTATTATCTCCTGTTAGATAAGCCAAATCCCTAACAGTCATAACTGGTTTACCTTTATAGGTTTTCTTTTCAAGCTTGTAAGGTTCTAGTTCTAGTTGCTCACCATTAAGAAGTCGCTCCATACGATTAAACTCATTTATATATGCCATTTTAAAATCATTATATCCTTGAATGTTAAACATATATAAGGTGAAACCGTCTTTTGTTAGTAGATATTCTTTGTATTCTCTTTTTTGGCCTTTGACCTTGTAAGTTGTTGGAATAATCAGAGAAGCCACATCTGGCGTTTCTAAGATTAGGTTTTCCAAAGTCCTCATAACTTTACTATGTTCTTTACTCAAACCTTGGGCAATTATTCTGCTGGTTGTAATTAGTCCATAATTCTTGTCATTTTTTACTTGCACTAAACTGTTCATTTTAAGTCCTTTCATATTGAAAGAAACCGCTATTCATAGTACAATGTTGATAAGGAAACATTGTATTTATATTTATAAACAACGTTTCTCTGCAACGATGGTTGAGTGGCTAAACTTATAACCATCGTTCTTTTTTATTTATTTTTTTCTTTAATTATTTTTTTAATATATTCCTCAATGATTTCTTGCATACTTTTATTATTTTCTAACGCATATAATTTAAATTTTTTATGCAATTCATCATCAAGCCTTATCGTAATTGTTTTCATCTTGACCTCCTGGTTTGAATTATACATTCAATCATTCATTCAGTCAAGAAAATAATTAAATATTAGATAAATTCGTACTAAAAAAGCACATCTAATAACCATTAGAGTGCTTATCTTTATAACCCGTTCATTGAAGAATTACAATAAATATGTGGATACATAAGTCAAGTATTATTTTAAATATTTTAATATTTCTTAAGTCCATCAGTCAGGCTATCCACGTGAAAAACAATTGTCATTAACTTAACTAAGAGCAATAAATCTCTTTTAGTGGGGAAAAATAGCAAAACCCACTACCCGAATACTTTTATATAATAAACTGAAAGGAGGTTTTATCCGTGGATAACCCGACTCATAGACTTAAATTTTATAAAAGAAAAAGGACAGGTCTTATTACCTATCCTTCAAGTTAAACAGTTTCTCCGAAACATTCTTACAATACCATTATAGCACATAAAAAGGACTTATGTGGCGCTTTTTTGTCTCAATTTTGTCTCAAAATCGTCGCAAACTCACCTTACATCAATTTCTCTGCCCTCAATGAGATATAATTTACTAAATATTTCAAGCAAGGCCGAATCACTTCGCCTCCTTGCCGTATCCTTTGACATCTTTAAGTACTCTCCACACTTCCTATAAGAAATCCTATCCGCCTTTGGAACCACCCACATATGATGAACTATAAACTGCTTGTCTTGGTCTAGCTCCTGGATTGCTTTTGTCATAGCTCGATTTTCTAATTCGATGATCTGTATATTCCTTTTGCAGCCGTCGATTTTATCAATCATTCTTACTTGTAAATCCTCAGTAGTAGAACCGCCGCCCTTTACCGCCTCAGAAGATGACCAGGAAGCGCCGATTGACAACCTGTCTTTATAAATTTGAATTCTTTCTTTCTCCGCCTCAAGCCTACGCATATCCTTGCCATAATATCTAAGCCTTGTTCGAATAGTTTCTATTCTCTCTTTTTCTCTTTCTTCTTTCCTAATTCTATCAAAATCCATTATCCCTCCTTTCTTTGGTCGTATCTCTTCTGGAGATTAAGCCAAGTTTCAGCACTTACCCCAGTAACCTTTTCAATTCTTTCAGCTAATAAACTATTCACAGGCAAGTCTCCAACAAGTAAATCTCCGTATTCATCCGCACTAAGACCAAGCTTTTCAGCCCAATCCTCCATCATGATATCTCCGATATATTCCCCCGGTGCAAAATAACTTTTATCACTCATTTACAGCTCCATTCACGCACGTTTTTTCTTGGCCTTCATTTGCTTGATCTCTTTTTCTTTAAGTTCCCTAATATCGTCTTCGATTTTATATATCTTCCTATCTTTGACAACGATTGTCTGAATACTTAAATTTTCCTTTATATCCTCAAAACTCACCAGCTCAGAGTTAATACAATCAAGCTTGCTTTCCAACCTATCTTTAAATTGATTAAGTCTTTTATCTCCAAACCCGAACTCATCAGATAAGGTCTCACAAGCCAAGGCCAGAAAGGACTCAATCAACGATAGAGAAAGGGCAGACTCCGCAGTCTTCTTAACCTCACTATCATAAAGTCGTCTAGACCTCATTTTTTCCGCCGGACTTAGTCCCTTGAATTTGAAACTCATAAATCCTCCTCTTTCACAAACGTACCCCTGATTGTGCGGCCTTTTCTTTTACTAATTTTATTGTAAGCCATTTCTAAACACTCAATAGGATCTATACCTATTTGCTTACATAAAATTATAAGTGTTACAAATATATCTCCCATTTCTAGCTTCAAATTATCCAGAAATCTCTCAGACACCTTTCCGTCAAAGACTGATATATCCATTTCTGTTTTAAACTCGAAGACCTCTTCCACGAATTTCAAAAATTGTCTTGGAGCATTAATCACGTGTAGAAGGTCTTTATCCTCCG
>NZ_CAUPHG010000016.1:0-25487 GCF_963510915.1 uncultured Anaerococcus sp.
CTAAGCTCTTCGTGTTGTTCTGTTGTCTTAAAAAGCATATAATCCTCCTTACATTATTATCCTTATACTAGTATTGTAGCCCTAAGAAAACGTTTTGTCAAGAATATTTTTCGTTACAAATATCTTATAAATTTGTTTGGTAAAACCCCGCGTTTTTAAAAAATAACTAAAAGTTAATTGTAGCAATCTAATCTTTCTAAAATAAAATTCAAAAATTTTTCATTAATAGACTAGTCTCCAAAACATTTTCCCTACCTTATATATATCCATTTTCGCACTTTTAAAACTTAAAATATTATTTTAAAATAAATATTTGACAGCAAATGGCTTGAGGCGATTAGATTTTACTCTTAATAAATAAGAAATTTTATTTTTGTGTTAGAAGCCCAGAAACCTTAATAAAATTTTAAGTTTTATATACTTCCTTTGGGGTATAATAGGAACAAGAGGTGTAATATGAAAAACAAATTATTTAAACCGATACTTTTATCAATCATGGCCCTAAGCCTTATTGGTTGCGAATCAAATGATAAGGCCGCAGTTGATACACAAGTCGGAGAAAATCAGGTAGCAGAAGCTCATGATGAAAGTATGAATAAAGATAATAAACCAGCAGAAGATAATATTGATAAGTCTAAGCTCAAAAATACTGAAGAAGATAAAAAGGAAAATAAAGAAGTGGCTGAGAAAAAATCGGCAGATAAAAAAGATGAAGAAAAAAATCTTCACGAAAATGATGGTAAATATGTTACAACCATGATTGCAAAATTTAAGGGCGAAGCAGATGAATACATCACATCTACTGCCTACGAATATAAGTTTGAAGACGATAGGTTTGTAGTTTCTGGCTCTTTTGACTATTTCAAAGACCCTGAAGACTACGAAAAAGTTGAAGAAATCAAAAATGAAAAAGACCACAAGTTTGTAATCAATGACAAGACTGTATTTGAAGCTGTTGGTGGAATGGCTCCAGCTAAGAAGTTTAATAAAGAAGACTTCCTTAAATATTTGGATGAATGCAAGGACACTGGTCTTGCCCTAATAATTTTCGTAGAAAACGGAGTAGCGACTAGCGTTTCAATTTCATCATAAAATTTAAAATCGAGCAAAAAAATAAAACCATATATCAAATCCCTTGAGGCATTCTATGTTTCTTGGGATTTTTTAGTATTTCAAAAAATTATCATGTTATCTTGATGAAGTAGTAAAAGTATGGTAGGATATATATAACAACAGATTAGCTAGGTAGATAGCTAATTAGTGGACGCGGGATTTTTATTTTATAGAAAGGACCTACCATGTTTACCTATAGAGAAAACGATTTTAATTCATGCAAGACGATTTTCACTCAGCTTGGAGCAATAATTGGTGCTTACTCTAGCCTAATTTTAAAAGATAATATAATTTTAGTATTCCTAATTTGTCTTGGGGCTGGCTATATACTTGGCCAAGTCTTTGATAAGAAAAAGCTTTACTAAAATTAAGAATAATGAGCAAGACCTTCCTCCCTTTTGGTAAAAATAAGATGCTTTATAAATTCTTTTAAAAATTCTTGCCCATTATAAAAGGCCCCGAAAGGGGCCCTGTTTTTTTATAAAATTTCTTGAGCTAGGATTAAAAGTCCTAATGTGGCTGACTTTCCGTCATATTTTGGTCGAACAATATATGAATCTAAATCAGGTATATCTACATATCCATTCATCAAGAGCTTAAATTTCTCTCTCACTTTTTCAATTAGACCATCAACTTGCATAACTCCGCCGCCAAAGACGATTACTTCTGGGCTAAACATTAGGCTAGTATTATAGGCCGCCTGAGCGAGATAACCTGCTTCTATATCCCAAAAATCATCATTAGGATCTAAGTCTTGTCCTCTTTTGCCAAGTCTTTTTTCTATATTTGGTCCAGATGCAAGACCCTCAAGGCAGTCACCATGGCACATACATCCTCCATTATAGGAGTCCCTTGGGTCTTTTTTTATAATCATATGACCCATCTCTGGATGGCTAGCTCCTCCTGCAAAGTTATCATTTTGAACAAAACCTCCACCAACACCAGTGCCAACTGTGTAATATGCAAGACTAGTCTTTCCCTCACCACAGCCTACTTTGTATTCTCCATATGCAGAAGCATTCACATCTGTTGTAACAAAAATCGGAACAGAGAAATCTTCTTCCAAGCATTTTACAATATTAAAGTCTTTCCATCCTTCTTTTGGAGTATTTAAAATCTTGCCATAATCATCCGAGTCTGGATTTATATCGATAGGACCAAATGAGCCAATGGCAATTGATTCTATCTCTGCCTTATATTTTGCAAAAAAATTCTTAATATCAGCAAAGGTCTCCAAAGGCCCCCTAGTATCAATCCTAATCTCATCCTTAACCTCTAAATTCCTATCACCAACAGCACAAATCATCTTTGTCCCACCAGCCTCTAATATTCCAAACATAAACCCTCCTAGATAACTTTTATTTTTAGTATTCTACCCAAAATAGTTATTTTTAGTCAAATTTTTCCAAAATTTCAAATATTTTTTTCCTATAAACGACAAGACCAAGTTCTTTTCTTTTTTAATTTTGGTTTTGAATCCAATTTTATGATGAAGGGCTAAGGATTTTGTGTTAGAAATCGTAACTTCAGACCTTATTTCCTTGCCTTCTACTAAAGAGTTTATCACTTCCCTCATAAGCTTCTCTCCGTAGCCAAGCCTTCTGTACTTGGGCTTTGTTTCTAAGGCCTCTATGAGAAAAAACTCACCTTCATCAGAAATCCTAAGACCTGCAAGATAATCATCCTTATCTATCAAAATAGCTAGACAATTTTTTTCACTTTGTAAGAAATCATTTTTTATATAGGCACAATAAGATTTTCTCACCATCTAATATAGGTATTTTTTATCTACCATATCAAAGTATTCGCCAACTAGATCCCTTACCATAGATAAATTTTCCCAATTAGATTCTTCGTAGATATTCATTAATTTTTCCAAATTTATCTGCTCTATTTTATTTGTTATAACTACTTCCGTGATAAGTTTTCCTCAATCTAAAATATTTGTTTTTATTATATGATTTGTCATAAATGTTTGCTATAGTAGATGAGATTTAATAATATTTTTTATATATATTCAAGTATGTTGCAGAAGATTAGCAATTAATTGCATCTGTTGGCGAATTAAGTATAATTTGATGGGAAACATTTACAAATATATGTAGATTATTTTAAAAAAGGAAGGATATTATGACAAATAAATTTAAATTAACAGCCCTAGCCTTAGTCTTATCATTGGGTTTTACTGCCTGTGCACAAGATGCTGGAAAAAAAGTAGACGATGCTGCAAATGATACTAAGCAAAAAGTTGAAGAAGCTGTAGAGGATGCTAAAGATAAGGCTGAAAATGCTAAGGAAGATGCTAAAGATAAGGCCAAAGATGCAATTGATGAGGCGAAATCCAATCTTGAAGGCAAGCTAGCTCTTAGGAGAAGTCTTAGAGCCCCACATGGTGAAGGCTCCTTTGCAAGGATAGGCGTAGTGACAGATGGTAATAAGATTGTAGATGCAACTATTGATGAATTCCAATATTTTGACGAAGGTTCTGATTTCGTTGCACTTCCAAACCAAGATGAAGATACAGAATTCAAATCTGGCAATAAAGAAGGAAAATTCCTAGGATCAAAGGTTATGAATAATGACCAATACTCTGCCCTTATGAAAGAAAAGGCCAAAGCTACAGTTTCAATCGCAGATAACTACAAGGCAATCGAAAACTTTGTAAAGGGTAAAACCATAGACGAACTTAATGAAGTTGTGGCGAAGGCAGAAGATGGCAAGGCAATTGATGCTGTTACAGGCGCCACCCTTGTTGATACAAAAGGCTACCTAGAAGCTATAATCGAAACTGCAAATGATAGCGAAAACATGACTATTTTTGAAGCTAATAAGACTGATGACATTGAGATTAAACAAATTTTTGGTACAGCAGGCAACAAAAATGCCATCACAGATACCCTTGTAGTTATGGAAGACGGCAAGATTATTGCAGCAAACATCGATGAATACCAATACATGGAAGGCAAGGGTGTACCAAACTCTGACAAAAAATTTGGTGAGAACTTCGCTGATTCCAAAAAAGTTCTTGCATCAAAAATAGAAAACAACGAAAATTATTCTGAACAAATGAAAAAAATAGCAAAAGCTACCCACACTCTCAAGGAAAACCTAAGTGCTATCGAGGCCTACGTTGTAGGTAAAACCCCTGAAGAAATAAAAGGTCTTATTGATGGAAGCGAAGCTGGTAAACCAGTAGATGCCATCTCAGAAGCGACCCTTTCAAGCACTCATGGCTACCTAGAAGAAATCTACAAAGCAGCTACTAAATAATATTTTTAAAAAAAGACCATGAAGTCTTTCCCTCTATAGGAAATATAAGACTTCTGGTCTTTTCCTTATTAAAATCATCAAATTTTATAGGCTATCAATTTTTTCTCTGATATCCTTTTTTAAAAATATAATACAAACAATAGCATTTAGTGTCTCAGCTATAGCAAAGGCCCACCAAGCAAGACTGAGGTTGCCAAAGCTTGTGAAAAGATAAAATATTGGTAATAGAAGAATTACCTGTCTTAAAAATGATTGGATAACTGGGAATTTCCAATTTCCGATAGCTTGAAAAATTCCTCCCACACCAATAACTGATGGTATGGAAATAATAAAGGAAAGGGAAACTATCCTAATCATTGGTACTCCAATTTCTCTCATCAAATCTGTTGCAGAGAAAAGATCGAATAATTGTTTAGAAAAAATCCACATCATAACTACCGATAGGCCCACGATGACAAAGGAAGCTGTGAAGGCAATTTTTATTGCCTGCCTTATTCTTTCCTTATTTTTTGCCCCATAGTTATAGGAAACTATGGCTAAAAGGGCATTTGAAATCCCAAACATTGGCATAAAAGAAAAGGACTGGAGCTTATACATAATACCATAGGCAGCTACGGCTGATGAACCAAAGCCATAGAGCATATTGTTTATAAAAAATAAAACAACTGATCCAATTCCGCTTATCAATATAGAAGGTAGGCCAATTGAAAATATTTGTTTGATGTTATCAATATGAAATTTTAATTTTTTGAAATTGAAATTTACATCCTTGTTCTTCTTGGTATGGAAATACACTCCTACCAAGGCTCCACTTATTTGACCAATTATTGTCGCAAGGGCAGCACCAGTAACGCCTAGCATAGGAAAACCAAATAAACCAAAAATCATTATAGGGTCGAGGATTATATTAATAAGAGCCCCTGTCCCCTGGGTAACCATGGTATAGACGGTATTTCCAGTTGATTGGAGAGTCTTTTCAAAAAATATTTGAAAAAATACCCCTCCACAAAATAATAAAATTATAACAAGATAATCTTTAGTATATTGAACAATTTCTGGATCGGCTGACTGACTTCTCGCATAGAAATCAGAAAAAAATATGCCAAACAAAACGAAGGCCAACATAGAAATAGCAGCTAAAATAAGACCATGGGTCGCAATTGACTCCACTCTTTTTTTATCTTCCATGCCTAAATACCTAGATAGGAGAGCTGTTGTACCTATACCTGTTCCAACCGCAAAGGCAATCATAATATTTTGAACTGGGAAACAGAGAGATACAGCTGTTAGGGCCTTTTCAGAAAGTCTCGCTACAAAAATCGAGTCGACCAAGTTGTAAACTGATTGGACCAAGAACGAAATAATAATTGGCATGCTCATTTTAAATAATAGAGATGGGATAGGCTCAGTACCCATCCTGTTTTGTTTGATTTTGCTATCTGCCATTTAGACCTCCTTTGTTATATTTTTTAAATTACAACAGAAAAATAACGGCATAAGCCGCTATAATTCATCATTTTCATATATTTACCCACTCATTATACCACTTGTGGGTTTTTATACTATTAATTATTTGAAAATTTTTCTGTAGATTTTCTTTATAATCCTAATTAGGATTTTTTTTTACTATTCCTAGCAGCCTCTAGTCTTTCTGGGTCTGGATAATAGATAAAGGCTCCAGTTTTTCTTAGGATATAGCCGTTAAAGTTTTGCTTGAATCTCAAAACTCCATCACTACCGTCATAAACTCCGTCAACTCCAAATAAATTATAGGTCGAAATTCCCTTTGCCATAATTCTCTTCATGGCTTCATATTGAAGAATGAAGGCTCCTGGAAGTTTTTGGTATTCAGTCAATGATCCGCCCAAAAAGTATATAACTTCCTTTGACCCATAAACAAGAATCATATTTGCAAGAGGAACAACAGGCTTGTTAGAATTTTTTTTGAAATCTTCAAGCATCTCTATATCTTTCTCAAGAGAATCCCTTCTTTGCTTATTCTTAGGGCTATCTGTCAAAGAATCTAGAATACTTTTTACCTTTTCTATCGAATAATCAAAATCTATTTCAGATGTTAGAAATTCAGTATCTTCTCCGAACTCATCATAAAAAGTGTGATAATAATTTATTGACTTGTCGCCAAATCCTTGTCTTTCTGCAGTTTCTAGGGTTAGGGTCTTGAATTCTTCCATCTCATCCCTAGAAATCTTCCTTACCCTAAGTCCTAACTCAATAGCTTTTTTTATTTTTCTTTGGGCATTTTTATTAAAAGACTTTAATAAATCTTCATCCTTATCTGGCAAAAATTCACCCAAGTCTTTTATAAATTGATAGTCTGGAGACCCATCATAGCTTGGCACTGACCCATCATTTGATATATAGCCAACTTCTTGCATTTTGGCAAAAAATGACTTATCTTCTGCTAGGACTTCTTCGCCATCCTGGTCGATTTTTTGGTAGTCGCTATCAAGCTTTACAATTAGTTTTAGGTATCCTTCTTCTCTAGCATAGTCTTTTAGCTTGTCATAAAAAATATATTCATTTTCTTTTTTTTCTGCGCTTGCCCCCACCATGAGGTCGATTCTTTCGCCCCCATAAAAATTTCTCATAAAGGCAAGGCCGATAGCAAGGATTTCTTCCCCATCAAGTAATGCCAAAAGCTTGGTCTTTCTATTGTTGCTCTTTAAGACTTCAGCCATCTCACTTGTTTGCAAAAAGGAGTAGCCTGTCAGTCTGTGTAAGTAGTCATCGTATTGTTTTCTTGATATTTCTTTAATAATCATATCTTCCCTTTACTATTTTCATAAGTCTTAGTCCTATTTTAACACAAGGTCTAGGATTTATAAAATCTGGCCAAGACCTCCTCCCCTTTTTAATTAGGATATATTTCTTTCTCTAGCCTTTTAATTTCCCTAGCTAGGATTACTTTTCTCTTTAATGACATATCATAAGGCATTATATTTGGGTTGGCAGTGTTTGCAACTCGATCCTTATCCTTAAATTCCGGTAAAAGTTCCTTATCCATATGGGCTTCTAGGCATTTTTCGCTAAGTTTTATAAGCCTAAATTTCTTAGTTGGCTTTACAACTTCACTTTTATTATAGCCCTTATCTTCTATGGCAAGCCTTATAAGATTGACTCCAGCAAGGGTTGAGTAATAGAAGGTCCTTCCTTGTCTTTGGTTCATTTCTAAGACAAAAATCTCTCCAGTTTTGGAATCAAGCTTAAAGTCAAAGTTAAATAGGCCGACATAGTCAAGGCTATCTACAATATGTTTGGCTATCTCATAAAATCTTTGATCGTTGTGGTCAATTTGAACTAGGTGGTTGCCTACAGTTAGGACCCTTTCGTCTGATAGGATATTTCTGGCGAGAACCATGGATGTGTCCTTTTGACTTGACCTATAGCCATTTAGAGAATATTCTGAACCATTTCTCCCATTAATAAATTCTTGGACAATCATGTCCTTATCATAGCCCGCTTGGTAGATTTTCCTAAGGACTTCCTTGGCTTCTTTGTTTGATGATAGTTTATAGCCCTTTTGTTTTTCTTCAAAATCTAGGGCATAAAGGGCAGGGAAGTCGTCTGGCTTCATAAATAAATCACCTTCGAGTGATAGGCTTTCAATATTATCTCCATTAATAATCTCTGTTTTTGGATACCTAACCCCGATTGTTTCTAGGTAGTTATAAAATTTTGACTTGTAGAAAAGATTTTTATATATATCTCCAAATGGATAGGCAGCCTCACAATCAAAGTCAAGCCTATCAAGGTTTTTGCAGAGGATATTCAAATAAATTTCATTAGGCGCAAAAATTATGAATTTAGTATCTGGATATTTTTTTGCTTCTTTATTCAGCATAGTCACAAACTTATCGTCATTACTCGAGAAGCCTCTCTCATAAGTTAGACTCGAAATTTTTGTATCCCTGTAGACTTTTAGTATACCCGATCCAACTGTGACTGATTTTTCACCATAAGCTTCATAGAAGCTCCTAGCAACAGAATAAGAATTGTCATCTGTTCCTAGGATTAGTGGTTTTACTTCTTTCATAAAATCACCTAAAATATTGATTCACGTGATTTGCTATCTCTTTCTTCAGAGATTTTTGCTATAAAGTCAGCAAGTTTAACGTCTTTTGTTTCTTCTCCATCCCTATTTCTAACTGTGAGTAGGCCTGATTCGATTTCCTTATCACCTACTACTAGCATGTAGTTTGTTCTCATCATTTGAGCAGCCCTAATCTTGTAACCAACACCTTCGCTTCTTTCGTCTACCCCTACTCTGAAACCTGCCTTTTCGATTTCTTTTGCGATTTCATGAGCCTTGTCAGCAAATCTGTCAGCAACTGGAATTACCTCTACTTGTCTTGGGTTAATCCAAAGTGGGAATCTGCCTGCAAAGTGTTCTGTAAGAACGCCGATAAATCTCTCAACTGAACCAAGTAGGGCTCTGTGTAGCATTACTGGTCTCTTCTTTTCGCCATTTTCGTCTATATATTCGAGTTCAAAGTTTGCTGGAAGTTGGAAGTCAAGTTGGATTGTACCACATTGCCATTCCCTCTTAGCTGCATCTAGTAAGTGGAAGTCGATTTTTGGACCATAGAAAGCACCGTCACCTGGGTTTATTTGATAATCAATGCCACGTTCTTCTAGGGCAAGTTTTAATTGTTCTTCTGCGAAGTCCCAATCTTTGATATCTCCCATGTAGTCATCTGGTCTTGTAGATAATTCCAAAGTGTATTTAAAACCAAATGTAGAATAAAGAAGGTCTGCAAGGTCTATCATCTTATAAACTTCTTCCTTGATTTGGCTTGGAAGACAGTAAACGTGGGCATCATCTTGGGTAAAGGTCCTAACTCTGAATAAGCCGTGAAGAGTTCCTGATAATTCGTGTCTGTGTACTTGGCCAAATTCTGCAAGTCTAATTGGTAGGTCTCTGTAGGAATGTTGGCGAGCTGCGTAAGTTAGAACTGATCCTGGACAGTTCATTGGCTTAATTGCATAGTCTTCGTCATCAATCTTTGTGAAGTACATATTTTCCTTATAATGATCCCAGTGACCTGATCTGTGCCATAGGTCTTCATTTAGGATAAGTGGAGTTTTAATTTCTCCATAGCCACTATGGTCAAGAACGCCCCTCCACCAATCAAGAAGTTCATTCATTAGAATCATGCCATTTGGATGGAAGAATGGGAATCCAGGTCCTTCTTCATGGAAAGTAAATAGGTCCATTTCTTTGCCGATTTTTCTGTGGTCACGTCTAGCAATTTCTTTTTGTAATTCTTCATATTCTTCAAGGTCTTTTGCCTTTGGGAAGGAAATGCCATAGATTCTTTGAAGCATAGCCTTATCAGAATCTCCTCTCCAATAAGCACCTGCAATTGCCTTTAGTTTTATAGCCTTGATTTCCTTTGTAGATTCAAGGTGAGGTCCTCTGCATAGGTCTGTGAAGGCATCGCCCATTTTATAAAGGGTAATTAGTTCATCAACTGGAAGGTCTTCGATTAACTCTACCTTGTAGTCTTGACCTTCTTCTTTAAAGAGCTTAATGGCTTCATCTCTAGAGATTTCAATTCTTTCTAGTTTAAGATCTTTTTTGGCAATTTCTTTCATTTTCTTTTCGATTTTCTCCAAATCTTCTGGAGTAAATCTGTGTTCAAGGTCCATATCATAGTAGAAACCATCTGCTATGGCAGGTCCTATAGCAAATTTTGTTTCTGGCCAAAGTTCTTTGATGGCTGCTGCCATAACGTGGCTTGATGTGTGCCAGAAAATTTCCTTGCCCTCTTCGTCTTCAAATTTCACAACTCTAAAGTCAGCGTCTTCATTGATTGGCTCAGCATATCCCATAACTTTTCCATTTACAACAGCCCCTACAGCTGCTCTGTAAAGACCCATTGAGATATCTTTTGTAACATCACCAACAAGAACTCCTGCTTCATATTCTTTTACTGATTCGTCTGGTAATTTAATCTTAATCATATATTCTCCTCCATAAATTCTCTAATAAAAAAACCGCCCTACTATCCATAAGGATAATAGGACGGTAAATTTCCGTGGTTCCACCTAATTTGTTACTCATTAAAACTGTATCGTAGTCATACGTCTTGCTTAATCACAAGAAACTCAGGGTTGGTATTCAGTCGAAATCTGTCTAAGGCTTCTCACCACCAGCCTCTCTCTGTAAGTAAAAATCAACCTACTAGTCCCGTCATAGTCTTTTATTATGTAACTACTTTACTCAATCCTTGAAATATTGCAAATTAAAATCTAATTTATAAAATTTAATTGCTAGGCCTTAAATTTTTTAAAGAATTAAAACTTGAATAAAAGACCCTAAATTTGATATACTAAGGAAAGAAGTAGTAATGTCCTAAAGAACGGAGTAAATATGACAAATGTAATGATAACTGGTGGAGCAGGCTATATTGGCAGCCACACCGCTGTAGAATTAATGAATAAAAATTATAAGGTTATAATTTATGACAACCTCTCAAACTCATCAAAAATCGCCGTTGATCGAGTTGAAGAAATAACAGGAAAAAAATTAAGTTTCTATGAGGCAGATATACTTGATAAGGAAAAGCTAAAAGAAGTCTTAGTTAAGGAAAAAGTTGACGTCTTAATCCACTGTGCCGCCCTCAAATCAGTTGGCGAATCAGTAAGTAAACCTCTTGAATACTACCACAACAACCTAACAGGAACATTAACAACTCTCGAAGCTATGAAGGAAGTAGGATGCAAAAATCTAATCTTTTCTTCATCTGCAACTGTTTATGGCAATCCAGCGAGTGTTCCTATTACAGAAGACTTTCCTAAAGGCGAATGCACCAATCCTTACGGTTGGTCAAAGTCAATGATGGAACAAATAATGATTGACCTTCAAAAATCAGACCCGGAATGGAAAATTGTTCTTCTAAGGTATTTTAACCCAATTGGTGCCCACAAGTCAGGCAGAATTGGCGAAGACCCACAGGGCATTCCAAACAATCTTCTCCCATATATAGCCCAAGTAGCTGTTGGTAAACTTGACTACCTAAGAGTATTTGGAGATGACTATGATACAGTAGACGGCACAGGCGTTCGTGATTATATCCACGTTGTGGACCTTGCCAAGGGCCATGTTTGTGCTATCGATAAGCTTGATAAGCTCGACGGCGTTTCTATCATAAACCTTGCCACAGGCAATGGATATTCAGTTCTCGAGGTTGTAAAGGCATTTGAAGAAGCTTCTGGCAGGAATGTCCCATATAAAATAGTAGGTCGTAGGGATGGAGATATCGCCAAATGTTATGCTAATGCAAAAAAAGCCTATGATCTTTTAGGTTGGAAGGCTGAAAACGGCATAAAGGAAATGTGCGAGGATTCCTGGAGATGGCAATCTCAAAACCCTAACGGTTATGAAGAAAGGAAATAAAATGAATACTAGTCTCGTTGTTTTAGCGGCAGGTATTGGCTCAAGATACAAGGCAGGCATCAAACAGCTTGCAAAAATGGATGCCAACGGCTATACAATCATTGATTATTCAATCTTTGACGCAATCGAGTCCGGCTTTGATAAGGTTGTCTTTATTATTAGAAAAGACATAGAAAAAGATTTTAAGGAAGTAATTGGTTCTAGAGTAGAGAAATTTATAAAGGTTGAATATGCCTTCCAAGACATGACTTTGCCTGATGGCTTTCTAGCACCTACAACCAGGTCCAAGCCATGGGGAACAGTCCACGCTGTTCTTGCCACAAAGGGGCTTGTAAATGAACCATTTTTAATAATAAATGCGGATGATTACTACGGTAAGGGGGTTTTTAAGGATTTACACAACTTTTTGATAACTTCCAAGCAAGAAATAAAGGGCAAGCTCCAAATTGCTATGGCAGGCTATAAGTTAAAAAACACCCTATCAGACAATGGAACAGTCACCAGGGGAGTATCAATAGGTAACTCTGAAAATAAACTGGTAGACATTATGGAAACTCACGAAATAAAATACAACAAGGCCGATGGAACTTTCTCTTCGAAAGAAAAACTTAGTCCTGATGTATTGAATCTAGAAAGTTTGGTTTCTATGAATCTCTGGGCATCTTTCCCAAGTTTCATAGACTACGCCGAAAAGTACTTCATAAAATACCTTACTAAGAACAAAAATAAGCTAGAAACTTGCGAATATGTCCTACCAGAAATGATTGGTGAATGGATAAAAGAAGATGTGGCGGATATTGCAATCCTCCCAACAAATGAAAAATGGATTGGGATTACCTACAAGGAAGACCTAAGACCATCTCAAGAAGCTTTTAAGACTATGTTTGACGAAGGAATTTATCCATCAGATATTTGGGCAGATAAGTAAAATCAAATCCTTTAAAATTGCCTTCTTAAAGGCAAGACAATCTGAAAATAATAAGACAAAGAAAATCCCGCTTTTCAGCGGGATTTATTATTATTCTATTAATAATTCAGTTTCAGGATCAAAGAGGTATGACCTATCTAGGGCAAAAACAAAGTCTACTTCTGCACCTTCCTTGGCCTTAGTTCTTGGAGATGCTTTTGAAATCATCTGAGTTTCACCGAAGTCAAAATATAAGTGAACTTCTGAACCCATTAGCTCATAAACTTTTACAAGTCCCTTAACAGGTGAGCTTGGAATACAATCTGCAGGAACTTCGTCCGCATCATGGATAGATTCAGGTCTTATACCAAAGATGACTTTTTTGCCAACATAGCCTTTATTTTTCAAAATTTCTGCCTTATCAGTAGGCATTTCAAACTTAAAGTAAGAATTTACTAGATATATTTTTGCATCTACTTCTGTAACTTCTGCTTCTATTAGGTTTATCTGAGGAGAGCCTATAAAGCTTGCCACAAAGAGGTTGTTTGGATGGTCATAAAGTCTTTGTGGGCTATCGATTTGTTGAACTTCCCCATCCTTCATTACAACTATCCTGGTACCTAGGGTCATAGCCTCTGTTTGGTCGTGGGTTACATAAATCATGGTTGTGCCAAGTTTTTTGTGGAGTCTTGCTATTTCTATTCTCATCTGAACTCTTAACTTAGCATCTAGGTTTGAGAGTGGCTCATCCATCAAAAATACCTTTGGATTTCTGACTATAGCCCTGCCCATGGCTACCCTTTGCCTTTGACCACCAGATAATTGTTTTGGTTTCCTATCAAGAAGGTTGGTTATACCCAAAATCTCTGCAGCTTCTCTCACCTTTTTGTCAATTTCTTCCTTGCTCATTTTGTTAATTTTTAGTGAGAATGCCATATTATCATATATAGTCATGTGTGGATAAAGAGCATAGTTTTGGAAAACCATGGCAATGTCCCTATCCTTTGGCAAGTCATCATTTACTTTTTTTCCATCTATTTGAAGAGTTCCGCTTGAAATTTCTTCAAGGCCTGCTATCATTCTTAAAGTTGTGGACTTACCACAACCAGATGGCCCAACAAAGATTATAAATTCTTTATCTTCGATTTCCATGTTAAAATCTTTTACAGCATGGAATCCATTATCATAAACTTTATTTATGTTCTTTAGGCTTAGGTTCGCCATATTTCCTCCCTTGTTTTCTCTTTTGCGCCTTGTTTTCTTCTATGGTCTTGTTTAAGAATTCAACCTTTCCCTTATATTCATCCAAATCTTTTAACTTAAAGGACCAGTTTTTATTGTTTAAGGTTGAAGGCTCATTTATCCTTGCCTCTTCTCCAAGTCCTAGGATATCTGCCAAGGATATTATCACATAGTCACTTTCCATTCCCATTACAAAGTCAAAGAAATCCTCCCTTATGTCTCCATGGTCAATGCCTAGGTCTTTGAAGTATTCTTTTATAGATTCGTGTTGGGCTTCGGTTAATTCTCCGTACCACTGGAAGAGGGTCTTGTTGTCATGCGTTCCTGGATATGCGACAGAATTAGCCCTTGCTTCTACCAAATGTTCTTCCCAAGGTCTTAGGTTTTCTTGGATAATAACCATACCCTTTAGGTCATAGTGGTCACGAAGTTTGTAGACTCCTGGCATCATAGTTCCAAGGTCTTCTGCTATAAATTCCACATCCTTGAGCTCTTCTACAATCCTATCAAATAGCTTATAACCTGGAGCATTAATCCACTCACCCTCTACAGCTGTGTCATTTTTAGCATCTATCTGCCAATAAGTATCAAAGGCTCTAAAGTGGTCAAGCCTTACAATATCGTATAATTTTGCATTGTAAGCGAGTCTATCTATCCAGAATTTAAAGTCATCTTTTTCAAGCTCATCCCACCTATAAATTGGATTTCCCCATCTTTGACCTAGGTCTGAAAAGGCATCTGGTGGTACTCCTGCTATTAAGATTGGCTTTCCTTCTTCTGTAATCTCGAAATATTTTTGGTTTTGCCAAACATCTAAACTATCAAGCCCCACATAGAATGGAATATCCCCAATGATTTTAAGACCTTGTTCGTTTGCGTAGGCCTTTAGTTTCATCCATTGTTTGTAGAAGATATATTGGATGAAAATTTCATAGCCAATTTGATCTTCATATGGGCTTAGGTCGAGCTTCTTGTCAATTATCCAAGTTTTTTGCTCTTCTGGCCATTCATTCCAAGCGATTAAGTTATTATCTTTTTTAAAGCTAATGAACACCGCATAATCGTAGACAAAATCAAATTTTAAAAATTCCTTATAGGAATCAGTTTCATCGAGTTTGTTTTCCTTAAATTTTTCGTAGGCTTTTTTTAAGTATTCGCCCTTAAATTCCCTTACAAAATTATAATCAACCCTGTCTTTCTGTTTAAGAGGTGCTATTCTCTTATCTAATAGACCGTCTTCATAAAGTAAATCTAGGGATATATAAACCTCATCACCTGCATAGGATGAGTAAGGTTGGTATGGTGAATTACCATAGCCTAGTGGATTTAGGGGAAGAATTTGCCACATATCAAATCCAGCTTTTTTGCTAGTATCTATAAAGTCATAGCTAGCTCTTCCAAAATCCCCTATACCATGGCTGCCGTTAAGGCTGGCTAGGGGCCATAAAATTCCTGCTTTTTTCATATTCATTCCTCTCTTATCTTTGCTGTCGTTTGACCAATAAAAAGTTCAGCATCGAAACTATTGACTTCCTTATGTTTTTTCTTTTCTATTATTTTAAATAATTCTTTAACTGATGTATAGGCAATCTTACTTGTTGGCTGAACTATTGTTGTAATAGGCTTTTGTAAAAATTCATTAATCTCAAGCCCATCAAAGCCCGCCACAGAATAATCTTCAGGGACTGATTTGCCCATATCATTTAAGGCTTTTATTGCCCCAATTGCCACAAAATCCGATATGGAAAATATGGCTGTACAATCTAGTTCATCTTTTACAATTTTTTTACCAGATTCATATCCATGATATAGAGAATAAGGATTTAAACCCTTTGGTGGATAGATTACAAGACTCGGGTCAAAGTCTATGCCATTATTAGCTAAGGCTTTTTTGTAGCCTTCAAATCGCAAGTTTCCTATACTTATATCGTTGGCTCTTGCTGCAATAAAAGCAATTTTCCTATGACCGAGACTTATCAAATAGTCTACCATTTTGACACTTTCCTTAAAATCGTCAACCCCTACACAAGTTGCGTTTTCGTTGATGCTATTTTGATTTATTATAGTGGTCATCGAATATGGAATGCCTAGAGACTTTAATTTCTCTTGATCATTTATTGTATAACCACCAAGAAATATTATACCTTCAGGCTTTAATGTCTTTATAGTTTTTGCTGCCACATCGATTTCTGACGAATGTTCTTCAACCTTAGTTAGGACAAAGGCATAGTCAGTTTTACTTATCTCTTCTTCAATAACCTTAATCATAGGTGTAAAGAAGGGATTAGTTATACCTTTGATTAAAACTGCTATGGTTTTATTTTTGCTGATTTTTAAGTTTCGTGCATTTGTATCTGGTTCATATCCTGTTTCATCTATGGTTTTAAGGATTCTGGACCTTGTTTTTGGACTTATTCCTTCAGCATCGTTGATTGCTCTAGATACTGTGCTTACACTGACCCCACATATTGATGCTATATCTTTTATGGTAGGATTTGTCATAAGCTTATCCTTTTACAGCGCCGGCTGCAACGGATTTTACTATATATTTTTGCATGGTTAGGTAGAATACTATTACTGGCACCATTGCTAAAACAAGCATAGCCATCATAGCTCCCATATCCTTATTACCATTTGATCCTACAAGCATTTGCACTACAACAGGGATAGTCTTATAAGGAGTGGATACGCCTATTACTAGGTATGGAAGGAGGTAGTCGTTCCATATCCACATAGTATTTAATATCGCAACTGTGATTGCAGTTGGCTTTAGGATTGGGAATATTATATAGAAAAAGTGTTTGATTGGTGAACAACCGTCAATCATAGAAGCTTCTTCTATTTCCATAGGGATTGATTTGATAAAGCCTGAAAACATAAATACAGACAATCCCGAACCAAAACCTAGATATAAAACAACCATACCAATTGGATTATTTAGGTGGAGAAAATCTGCTATTTTTATTGTAGGGAACATTACCATTTGGAAAGGTACTATCATTGAAAATACAAACAAATAATAGATAGCCTTGGTCCACCAAGTTTTGACTCTTGTTAGGTAATAGGCTGTCATTGCTGAAAAAAGTACCACTACTCCTACTGATACAATAGTTATCAAAAATGACCAACCTGCTGCTTGGAAAAATCCTGTTTTAGCTAAGCCTACTACATAGTTCTCAAGCCCTGCAAAGGCTTCACCTGTTGGAACTGTGAAAGGCGAGTCTGATATAAAGAACTTGCCCTTAAAGGAGTTCATAACTATAAAGGCTATAGGAAATAAGAATACTACAAGCAAAGCAATAAGTAGTACAAATAAAATTTTATTAATAGTTTTTTCTTTCATTTAATGTTCCACCTCTTTTTCACTTGTGAGTTTGATTTGTAAGTAGGCAATAAAGGCAACAATCAAGAAGAATATTACAGCCTTAGCCTGGCCTACACCCTCAAAGCCATTTCTTGAAAACATAGTATCTACTATGTTCATCGCCAACATCTCTGTCTTATACATTGGTGCACCTGCTGTTAATGCAAGGTTCTGATCGTAGAGTTTAAAGGAATTGGCAAGGGTTAGGAAGGTACAAATTGTAATAGATGGCATTACCATAGGGATAGTGATGCTCTTTAGGATTTGCCACTTATTTGCCCCATCTATCTCTGCTGCTTCTATTAATGATTGAGGTACATTTTGAAGCCCAGCTATATAAATTACCATCATATAACCAATCATCTGCCAGTTCATTAGGATTACTAGTCCCCAAAAACCAAATCTCGCATCCGCAAGCAAGGTCTTGCCATAATTTAGTAAAACAGCATCAATCATTACCTGCCAGGTATAACCTAAAACTATTCCACCGATAAGGTTTGGCATGAAAAATACAGTCCTAAATAAATTAGCTCCCCTAATTTTACGAGTTAAAACAAGGGCTAGACAAAAGGCTAGAATGTTTATACTAATTACACATACAATAGTAAAAATCACTGTGAAAATAAAGGCTGAACCAAACCTCTGACCCCTAGAGAAGGCTGTGATATAATTTTGTAAGCCTACAAATTTAGCATTGAAGATAGTTGTAAATTGGGTGAAGGATAAGCCAACCCCCAAGATAAAGGGAATTACAAAAACTATCATAAATACCAAAAAGGTAGGTAGAACAAAGATTGGGAAATATTTCTTTAAAATCTTTTGCATAAAAACCTCCTTTTATGTTTTTAAAAAAAGTCTGAATGTATCCTCATGCTGTGAGCTAGTAAATACATTCAGACCCTTTATTCATTTAGCAATATTCAATTATTCTTGTTTTGTTGCTGCTTTTTCGTCTTTCCAGCTTGTTACAAAGGCTTCTTTAACTTCATCCCATGTCATAGAGCCTGATGCGTATTGACCTAGAGCTTGACCAAAGTAATCTTTGAAAGCTTGGCTTGGGAATGATGTGAAGTTCCAGTCTATATTATATAAATCTTTATTAGACATATATCTTGCTACTTCTTTTGCAAGTGGGTCTTGTGGTTGATCAGCTTCTGTGAATGTATCAAATGGAGCGATGAAACCTAGTTTATTTGTTACATAATCTTTTCCTTCATCAGATGTAAATAACCATGTTAGGAAGTCTTCTGTAGCTTTTTGGTTTTCTTCGCTAGCTTTTGAGTTGATTGAGAAGAAGTTTTCTGTACCAACACAGATTGATTGTTTTTCTTCACCTTTTACGCCTGTGTATATAGGAAGGAATTTGATGTTTTCTTCTTTAACCTTGTTGCCTGATACTTCTGAAATTTGGCTCCAAGCCCAGTTACCATTTTGTACAAATACTGCTTGTTCAAGAGCAAATTCAGCCATTGAATCTGTTACAGATTTTCCTGTTAAAACTTCTGGAGCTACAGTTGAGTTTTGTAGGTAAAGGTCAAAAATATTTTTGTATTCTTTGTCATACTTAAATTCAACTTCTGCCATATCTTTTGTATTATTATCTCTATATTCATAGAAGATTGGTAGGTTAGCTAAGTGAGTTTGCCATCTCCAGTCTTCACCTGGTTTAAGAGATGTAGATGCGAAAGCACCTTGGATTCCAAGCTGATCTTTTTTAGCTTGCATATCTTCAGCAACTTCTTTAAGTTTTGCAAAATTGTTGATTTCATCTACAGATTTAATCTTAGCTCCATCAAGACCGATATATTTTTGAACAAGAGCATCATTGTATATAATACCATAGCCTTCAACTACATATGGAATACCAAATACTCCTTCGCCGTCTTTTACGGCTAGGTCTTTATCTACTAAGTGAGAGTAAATTTCTGTATCTTTAAGATCTTTTGTATAGTCTTTCCAGTTTTGATAGCCAATTGGGCCATTGATTTGGAATAGGGTTGGTGCATCGTCCTTTGTAATTTCTGCTTTTAAAGTAGATTCATATGTTCCTGAAGCAGCTGTAACAACCTTTACTGGAACTCCAGTTTCTTCTTCATATTTAGCAGCGATTTCTTTCCAAACTTCCTCAACTTCAGGCTTGAAGTTTAGGTAATAAACTGATGCCTTGCCAGCTTCTTTTTTCTCTCCAGCTTCTTTGCCGCCTTCGTTTGATTTGCCGCAACCTGTAAAGGCAAGGGCACCTGCAAGGACTAAAGCTCCTGCTAGTAACGTTTTCTTGATTTTCATAAATACTCCTCCGTAAATTTTCCTTCTACCGAATCCTCATATATAAGTGTTTATAATCTAGCAAAACCAGTGAAAGATTATGAAAACATTTTTCGGTAACGGTTTCGTAAGTCTAATATATCACATCTTTTAATAATTTGCAAGGTCTTTTTATTCTTTCTTCAAAAAGATATTTTTTCTCTTTGTTTATTGGTTAAAGTATCTAGTTTTACTACTTTCTTGCAAGATTTTACTTTTTATAATTAAGTTGAATTCCACAATAATTCTTACATAAAAAATAAATTTCCTTATTTTTAAAATTAAATTCAAAAATAAATAAAATCCATGATAATTTTTTCAAAATTTTTTCCTATTTTATGATAAAAATATAAAGATATGACTGAATTTGATCCTGATTTAATAAGAAAATCAAACTTTGTATATCCTAACTCCAACAAAGTCTCTACAGTGAAATCCTTATCTTTCTATCATTGATTCTTCTAACATCCAAAATATTTATAAATAAAAAATCGCCCAGCTTGACCTTAATGCTCTAAATCATGCTGGACGAATTTTATCATTCTTCGTTCTTTTCTTCTTGTTCTTCTTCCGTTTTTTCCTCAGCTGGCTTATCTTTTAGTTTCCTAATTCTACAGGCCTTTATCCTGTTATCTTCCATGTAGAGGATTTTTATTTCGTAGCCATTATAAATTATGGTTTCATTATCACCAGCTTCTGGTATATAGCCTAGCTTGTCTATAATAAAGCCGCCTAGCGAATCGTAGTTTTCATTTTCTTCGTCTATATCAATAGGAATTTTTTCATTTAAGTCCTTAATTCCAATCGAAGCCTTGACCACAAAGACGTTTTTGCTATTGATTTTTATCTCTGGTATATCATAGTCGAAGCTATCTTCCATATCGCCTACGATTTCTTCTATTAAATCTTCCATGGTGATTACACCTGAAAAACCACCGTATTCGTCAATTAAAATCGCCATATAGATATGGCCCTTCTGCATATCTGAAAAAAGCTTGTCAGCTTCTATTTTATCTGGTGCAAAGTAGGCAGGTCTGATCAGTTTTTCTATATCTACATTATAAAGACCAACCTTAGTAGCCTCTAAAAGATAGTCCTTAGTATATAAAATTCCCAAGATATTATCAACATCATCTTCAAAAATTGGAATCCTGTTGTGGCGAATTTTAATAAATTCCTCCATAAACTCCTTATCCTTGTCGTTGATATCAATCATAAATACGTCAGTCCTTGCAGTCATGATTTCTTCTACAATTATGTCATCAAAATTCATGATGGAGTGGATCATCTTTGATTCCATTGGCCTTATGATACCCTGGTCTTCTCCGATTTGGACAATTGACTTTATCTGTTCGTTGGTGACTTCCTTTTGGATAACTCCTGCTTCTATGCCGAAAATTTTCATGATGAAATTTGTCACCTTGTCAGTAACAAGAACAAAAGGCTTAGTTAAAGCAAGGGCCAACCTCAAAGTCCCTGTAGTATTTAAAGCAAAGCCAAGAGGATTTCTAACCCCAATTCTTTGGGGAATCTTATCTACAAAGATAATTTTGACTACTATGTAAAGCAAAATAGTGATTAAAAGCGCAGTCTTCATAGAAATGTAATTCATAATAAATCTCGAATCCCTAATCATATCGGCTATAAAAGCGACTGTGACAAGAGATAGGACAGAATTTATCATAGAAAAAGACTGGTTTAGCCTATCTTGATTCGAAGTTATCCTTAGCAAGACCTCAGCATCCTTACTCCCGTCTTCCTTTAAATCTCTCAACTTATCCTGGGAAAGACTTATTACTCCCGTATGTAGGGCTGTGAAAAATCCATTTATTAAAATTAAAATTATTACAGTTAAAACTAAAATTAAACTGTGGTAGGGAACAGAGTCCATATTTTCTCCTTTATATATAATATTACCTTGACTATATCAACAAAAACTAGCCTTGTCAAAGGCAGAGCCTATTTGTCAATCTTTTTAAACAAGAGATAGCAAATGATGACGCTTAGGATAGAAAGGCCTATGATGTACATATAGCCAAATTCCCAGCTAAGTTCCGGCATGTTTTCAAAATTCATACCGTACCAGCCTGTGAGGACTGTAATCGGGGTGAAAATCGTAGTTACAACTGTGAGGATTTTCATAGTTGAGTTCATGGAAAGATCCATTTTTGAATCGTAGGAGTCCTTGACATTTGTAATGTAGTCGGACAAATAGGAAATATTTGCCGAATATCTTTCAACCCTGTAGGCCAGGGATTTTAGGTGTTTAATGTCATCATCGTCGAAGATTTCATTTTCATTTTCAACAAAAACTTCGATTGTATCTAGGAGTCTCTCATAGGAAGTATAAAGATTTAGGGCCTTGTGTCTATTGTCAGAAATCACTCCAATCTTATCCTTGTTTGACTTGTTATTTATTATCGAATCCTCTATTTGAGCTGTTGAATCTTTTATAGAATCAAAAATCTTTGTATGTTTATCAATTAGGGCTGTTATAAAGTGTTTTAAGGCACGGCCTGGCGACCTTGATGAAAATCTCTTGGCCACCATCTTGTTGAAGGCACGAGTTGTAGAATCATCCTTATCGTACATATCAACTATGACTAGCCTGTTATTTTCTATATAAAAACCTATGAGGTCTGATGTATCAAGATTGCCCCTGATGTCTAAAAGCTCCAAAATCACAAAGGTGTAGGTATCCTCAACTGCCACATAGGATTTTTTGCTACTGTCTGTGACAAGCAAGTCAACCAAGGCATTATCGAGCTTATATTTTCTTGCAAAGTCAATAAAATCAGCCTTTCCCAAATACATTAGGTAAAAGTCGTCATCTTCTATGGCATCGTAAAACTTTGGCATGGTCGTTTCTTCAAAGCCATTGTCCGTATCAAATTTATAAATATATTCCATATAAACTCCTGTTTTTCAAATGTCTTAATCATTCTATGGGTAGGGGTCTTCCTTGTCAAAAATCCCCAGCACTTAGGCTAGGGATTTGACGCGGTTTTTGTATTTTAAAACTACCATAAATACCATAATTGCAAAAATACCAAAAGCAAGGGAAATAATTGCCGAATGGGTAAAGCCAGCTATGATATAGGAAATGCTGGCAATAGATGCTACGGTGAGCCCATAGGCCAACTGGGTTTTGACGTGGTCAACGTGGACGCAACCAGCACCTGCCGATGACATGATGGTTGTATCTGAAATTGGCGAAATGTGGTCACCGCAAACCGCCCCAGATAGGCAAGCAGATATGCCTATAAAAAATAAAGGCTGACCCATTTCAAACATGGCGGTTATGATTGGAATCAAAATCCCAAAAGTTCCCCAAGATGTTCCTGTGGCAAAGGCAAGGAAAATTGCAACCACAAAGATAACTGCAGGCAAAAATGAATTTAGGTTGCCAACAGCTCCCTTCATTAGGTTTCCTACAAATTCTTGAGAACCCAAAAGGTCGTTTGAAATGTTTTTAAGACTGGTGGCCATGGTTAAAATCAAAATCGCCCCAACCATTGAAGAAAATCCTTCGGACAGACTTTCCATTGACTTTTCAAAGCTAATCACACCCCTAATTACAAAATAAATTATGGAAATAATAAGGGCAGACAAAGACCCCATAGCAAGGGCCACAGATGAGTCTGTGTTGGCAAAGGCATTTACAAAGTCTCTGTAAAATTCACTTGCAGGATCAAAAAATCCGCCAACGTAGACTAAAGATAAAACAGAAACTACAATCAAAACCAAAATCGGAAAGATAAGGTCAATCACTTTTCCATTTGGATTGCCATCTTCAGCTGTAATCTTTGTTGTCTTAACTGCGCCAAGGTCACCTGTTTCCATAGCTTTTTTCTCAACATCCTTCATAGGTCCAAAGTCGTTATCAAAAAGAATAATTGACACTACAAAAACCAAGGTCAAAAGCGAGTAGAAATTGAAGGGAATAGCCCTTACAAACATTTCAATCCCTGAAATCCCCTCAGCATAGCCAGAAACCGCCGCTGCCCAAGATGAAATAGGCGCAATCATGCAGATAGGAGCTGCTGTTGAGTCTATGATATAGGCAAGTTTGGCCCTTGAAATCTTGTAGGAATCTGTCACAGGCTTCATGACAGAGCCCGATGTCAGGCAGTTAAAATAATCGTCAATAAAAAGCATGGAGCAAAGGAAAAAGGTCGAAAGCTGGGCGGCCTTTCTCGATTTAATCTTTGAGTGAGCAAATTCACCAAAGGCCCTTGACCCACCCGAATGATTTATCAAAACAACCATTATTCCTAAGACAACAAGGAAAATAAAAATCCCCGCTGTTTGTGAAACAGATTCTATAAGTCCATCTTTAACCACATTATCAAGTGACTTTGAAAGCGATCCTCCCGATCCTAAAATCCCTCCGACTAAGATTCCCAAAAACAAGGACGAATAAACCTCCTTGGTCAAAAGTGCCATAAAAATCGCAAGCACAGGCGGAAAAAGCGCCCAGGCAGTGGCAAAAGTATCCTTCCCACTAAGGGAAATATATATTGATAAAATTATGGAAACAAGCCCCACAAAAAGGGCAAGTTTCATATTTTTCTTCTTCATAAAAACCTTCCTCTATCTAAAATAATCTGTAATAAAAATAAAAGCTTAAAAATAAGCACGGTTAACATTATACTTAAATTTCAAATATAAGAAAGGAAGATAAGCTTTTATCTTGTTTTTTTGCAAAAATCTTTGTATTTTTAAGATTACACGTCTAAAAAACGGGTAAAAAAATATCAGGAGGGATAATTATGAATACATACAAGGATTTAATTATTGGAAGCCTTGCTTTAATAGTTTTAATTGTATCTATCTACATGTCCTATAAAACAGGGAAGATTGAATACGGATGGATAATAGGAATGAGCTTTATAGCTATAGGGTCTTTTGGCCAGTATTTTTCAGTTCGCAAAAAAGAAAACCAAGCTTAGGATTTTCAAGTCGTAGGCATCAACTATAAATAACAATAAAAACCACCGAGAAATCGGTGGTCTTTTTTATCTTTCTTCTGAAATTATATCTTTTACCTTCATCAAACGAGAGATGGTTGCTCTTTCGTTTTCTTCTAGTTTGGCTCTGATGTATTTGATTGTTTCTTCAAGGTCTGGGATGGTCCTGTATTCTAGAGCATTTACCCTTCTTCTTGTGGATTCAATCTCATCTGCCATTAGCTGGGTTGTTTTTTCAAGCTCAGCTAGTTCTAGGAGCCTGTCTGTGACATGGTTTAATTTCAAAATAGCCTCGTCTAGGCCAACACTTGTTGTGGCGTAGCCATAGGGAAACATGGTTGCTTTTTCGTTTACCTTTACCTTAAATTCCATCTTAGGAATCCTAACACTCATGACGTTTTTTGTTGTAATGTCAACGCCAACTTCCTGGGTTGGAAAGCTTACTGCTTCTTCGAGGATTTCTGGACTCATAAAGGCTGATGCCATGAGGAAGGCTGCGAAGGAGTCTGATAGTTCCTTTTCTACGTCTTCTCTGAGTTTTTTATTCTCCCTAATTAATTCAAGAAATTGTCTCATTAACTCATCTTGCTTGTCTTTTAGGAGTTTATATCCTCTTTTGGCGGTGGCAAGTCTTCCCTTCAGGGTGTTTAGGTTCATCCTAGTAGGGGTTACTTTTAACTTTGCCATAGGCTAGTCCATATATTTTTCTATTAGGGCGTCGTCGATTCTCTTGAGCTCTGATTTTGGAATTATCTTTAATAGTTCCCAACCCAAGTTAAGAGTTTCTTCGATTGACCTATTTGTGTAATAACCCTGGTTGATGTATTTTTCTTCAAAGGCCTTGGCAAATTCAGCAAAGGCTAGGTCTGCATCTGACAAAGCAGAGTCACCTAGGAT
>NZ_CAUPHG010000017.1:0-25120 GCF_963510915.1 uncultured Anaerococcus sp.
AGGGAAAGTTGTAGTAACAGTTTTACCAGATACTGGTGAAAGATATCTATCAACTGAATTATACGAAAATGATCAGTTATAATGAATACAAAGATGAATTAATAAAAAGCGCACTAGAACATGACCCGGCACTTAAAAGCGAAGAGGAAGCTATCCGCTTTTCTGCTGGTATAAAAGCCTTATTATCTCATTATATTGCTCACAACCTGTATCTAGAGGGAAAACTTTATGAAGCTCAGGAAATCGCCTATAAATCAAGAATGGAAACTGGAATAGAAATCCATCCGGGAGCTAAAATTGGTCGTAGGTGCTATATTGACCATGGTATGGGTGTGGTCATAGGAGAGACAGCAGAAGTTGGCGATGATGTTTTGATGTACCATTCAGTGACCTTAGGCGCTATAACCAAAAAAAAAGTTAAAAGACATCCAAGCGTAGGTAATAGAGTTATGATTGGAGCTGGTGCAGTCTTATTAGGAAATATAAAAATAGGGGATGACTGCAAAATAGGCGCAAATTCTGTTGTTTTATCAGATGTGCCAAATGATTCTACTGCTGTAGGATCGCCAGCTAAAATAATCCCACACAAAAAGTAGTTAAGTCTACTTTTTTTATTTGCGAAAATATGAAAACTATTTCGTATAATTATAATTAAATGGTATAATAATAGGGGAATGTTAAAAATTTCCATATTATTGGAGGTGATATGATGTTAAATAATATGAATCCAATTGTTGTTCTCATCATAGTTGTCGCCTTCGTATTGTTAGCTTTTTATTTTGGCTATCTTTATCGTAAGAAAATTGGAGAATCTGTAATAGGTGGAGCTGAAAATTTGAGCAGGCAAATTATAGATGATGCCAATAAACAAGCAGAAGCATTGAGAAGAGAAACATTAATCGATGCTAAAGATGAAATTTCAAAATTGAAATCTGAAAATGAAGAAATGCTAAATCAAGCAAGAAATGACCTTAATAAAAGAGAAGCTCGCTTGATTAAGAAAGAAGAAAGTTTAGACAATCGATCTTTATTGATTGACAAAAAGTCTGATCAAATCTCTAGTGATCAGAAAAAGTTGAAACAAAAAGAAGAGAAAATTGACAAGTTAATAGAACAACAAGAGTTGGAATTACAAAATATCGCTGGACTAACTAATAATGAAGCTAAAGAAATAATTTTAGCTAGAGTTAAATCTGAAACAATTCATGAATCAGCTAGGATGATTAAAGAAGCTGAAGAAAAAATCAAAGCGGAAAGTAAAAAAATGGCGACAGAAATTCTGGCTACAACTATTCAAAGGTTTGCACCAGAAATTGTTGCTGAAAATACTGTATCTGTTATATCACTACCTAATGACGAGATGAAAGGTCGTATAATAGGTCGTGAAGGTCGTAATATCAGAGCTTTTGAACAAGCAGCTGGTGTTGACCTTATTATTGACGATACCCCAGAAGCAGTTGTTATATCCTGTTTTGAGCCAGTAAGACGTGAAATTGCAAAGGTAGCCTTAGAAAAATTAATTCAAGATGGAAGAATAAATCCTTCTAGAATTGATGAAATGCTTCAAAAGGCAAGTGATGAAGTTGAGGCAAGAATAATTGAAGATGGTGAGGCCGCTGCTGAAACTGTTGGAATTATAAACTTACATCCTCAATTAATACGACTAATCGGAAAGATGAAATTTAGAACATCTTATGGTCAAAATATCTTAAAACATTCAGTAGAGGTTGCTCTTCTTGCTGGAATGCTCGCAGATGAAATTGGCGCAGATAGTCAACTTGCTAAACGTGGTGGCTTACTTCATGATTTAGGTAAGGCAATAGATCAAGAACAAGAAGGAACCCATGTGGCACTTGGTGTAGAAGCAGCAAGTAAATATGGCGAAAATAAGTATGTTATTAATGCCATAGAGTCCCACCATGGTGATGTTGAGCCAAATTGTGTGGAATCTATTCTAGTTCAAACTGCAGATGCTATTAGCGCTGCAAGACCAGGAGCTAGACGAGAAAGCCTAGAAAATTACATTAAGAGACTTGAAAACCTTGAAGGAATTGCAAATTCTTTCGATGGTGTAGAAAAATCATTTGCTCTACAAGCTGGTAGAGAATTAAGAATCCTGGTTAAACCTGAAAAAATTTCTGATGATGAAATGGTTGTAATTGCTAGAGAAATTGCAAAGAAAATTGAAAATGAATTAGAATATCCAGGTGAAATAAAAGTAAACTTACTAAGAGAGTCCAAAGCGATAGATTATGCGAAATAAGAACTAATTAAGCTGCCATTGTATTAATGGTAGCTTTTTAAATTTTATATAAAGGTATAAATACACCATTAAAAATATAAAAAAGCTTAAAACGTAAAACAATGCGATGAACTTTGATTGGAAAAGATAAAATTAAGGTATTAGAATTAAAAGTCACCGGATTAAAAAATGTGAAATAAACGCAATTAAAATTAAGAATTAAATTAGAAAATCAACCTTCAACATATTTATTTAATTTATGCGGAAGGAATATGCAACAAAAAATTATTGCACAAAATAATAATTTTGTGCAATAAATTGTATTTTTAATTAGGAAGAGTATAATTTTAATGAATTCATCAGAAATGTTGAATGTCACAACTTTGAAGGAATTTTTGCATACGGAGAATTTTATGGAAGAATTTATTAGACCACTCTTATTAAATGACTACTTAAATTATTTGAAGTCGATTAAAGGTCTTTCAGAATCTACAATTAAAGAATACGCTTATGATCTTGAAATGTTTATTGAGTATCAGATAATAAGAAAAATTTATAATAATAATGAAGAAAACTATAAACAAGGTTTTGACTATAAAAAAGTAAATTTCTTTATTGATAATAAATTTTTTGAAAAACTTACAATACAAGATTTCTATGCCTTTCTTTCTTATTTGGATAATAGTAAAAACGACTCAGCCACTACTAGGTCTAGGAAAATTTCAGCTTTAAAGTCTTTCTATAAATATATGTATAGTGAGATTGAGGTAATTAATACAAATATTGCTGATAAGCTTAGAAACCCTAAAATAAGCCAAAGACAACCTGTTTATCTAACCTTGAGCGAGACAGAAAAGCTTCTTGAAACTATAAGTTTTGAGAAAAATCCTTTTCTCAAGGCAAGAGACCTAGCAATTGTCTTTACATTTTTAACAACCGGAATGAGACTTTCTGAGCTTGTTTCTATCGATTTATCAGATGTAAATAACGACAGATTCAATATTATTGGTAAAGGAAATAAAGAACGAACAGTATATTTGACAAAAAACTGCCAAGACCTTATTAATAACTATATTGTAATTAGGTCAGAATACCTTAGAGATTCAAGTGTCAATGCCCTATTTATTTCCACCAGAAAAAAACGTATTTCAAACAGAGCTGTCCAATCTACGATTGAAAAATACTTGGCTAAGGCAGGTTTTGATACAAGTATTTATTCAACCCATAAACTCAGACATACAGCAGCTACTTTAATGTATAAGTATGGAGATGTTGATATTAGAGCTTTAAAAGACATTTTAGGTCACGCTTCGGTATCTACAACTCAAATCTACACTCACTTAGATGATGAAGATCTAAAAAATGCTGTAAATAAAAACCCTCTATCTGATTTAAAATTTTAATTTAAAAATCGTTCTAAGATTAGATAATTAGAACGATTTTTATTTTTATACGAAGTTATTTTTTGTGAACCTATTTAGCACGATTTTTAAAGCGAGTTTTCCATGGTAGTAGTTAAGGCCACCTTGTAGATATGCCATATAAGGTTTTCTTAATGGTCCATCAGCGGATAATTCTGAAGTCGCTCCTTCTACAAAGCCCCCTGCTGCCATAATCACTGGATCTTCATAGCCTGGCATTGGATAAGCTTCTGGTACAAAGGTTGAATCGACTGTACAGGCTTCTTGAATTGCCTTGCAGAAAGTTTTCAATTTTTCTGGGTCATTTAATTTTATTGCAAGGATAACATCTGATCTTGGGTCATCTAGTTTTGGTATTACATCGTAGCCTAGTTTACTAAAGACACTTGAGAATAATAAAGCGACCTTTAACGCTTCCTTAACTACATGTGGTGCAAAATAAAGTCCTTCTACAACTAACCTATTGGTGCCGAAGCTTAGTCCTTCATCCTTTCCAATTCCTGGTGCTGTAAGGCTGTTAGCGCAATATTCGATAAGATCTTTTCTTCCACTAATATAGCCTCCAGTTATTGCAATTCCACCACCAAGATTTTTAATAAGCGATCCTGCTACAATGTCGGCGCCAATTTCTATCGGTTCTCTTGTTTCTGTGAACTCCCCGTAACAGTTATCAATGAAAATTATTACATCTTTTGAGACTTGTCTAATTTCATTTATAGCTCTTTGTATTTCGTCTATAGTAAAGGCTCTTCTTTGAGTGTATCCGGTTGACCTCTGAATTAGAACAACTTTTGTATTTTCACTAATTTTTTCTTTAATTTTTCCGTACTGGATTTTGTTATTAGAATCAAGTTCTAGCTTATCATATAATATTCCTTTTTCAAGTAAGGTTCCTTTTTTGTTTCCAGCGATACCTATTACTTGTTGCATGGTATCGTATGGGTCATTAGTTATGGATAGGAGCTTATCTCCGTGGTTTAAAAGAGAGAACAAGACGATTGATAAGGCGTGAGTACCTGATACTATTGAAGGTCTTACAAGGCTATCTTCCGCTTTAAATATCGAAGAAAATATTCCCTCTAAGGTATCTCGACCTGTATCCGCATAGCCATAACCAGTGGCGGAGAAAAAATCAGATGATTGGAGAGAATTTTTATTAAAGGCTTTCATAACCTTTAATTGGTTAAATTCTGCGATTTCTTCGTGAATCCTAAATATTTCAGATAATTCGTTTTCTGATTCTCTTATTAAGTCGTCATACCTATCGTCTATATCATAATTTTTATAAATTTCATTAAAATTCATACATTCCCTTTATTAAATCTTCTATTACAATTGTAGCGTCTTCTTTATTTAAGTCATCCATTATTATTTCTCTAGTAAAAGGATAGTCTAAATATCTTTTCATCCAGGTAATTTGTCTTTTCGCATACCTTCTAGTATTTCTTTGAATAAGGCTAATCATCTCATCAAGGCTAATTTCACCTCTAATATAAGGGAATATTTCTTTATAACCAATAGCAGCCATAGATTGAGAATTTTCATTGAGCTTATATTTTTCAATTAAATATTTAAACTCATCTATGAGTCCAAGAGTAATCATATCATTTACCCTATCATTTATTCTGTTATAGAGAATTTGCCTATTTTTATAATTAAGGAAAAATAATATAGGATCAATATTTTTGTTTAAAACCCTTTCGCCTGTTCGTTTTGCTGATGGTTTTTCACCAGTAATTTCGTATATTTCTAATGATCTTATAATCCTATTAACTTCATTTGGATGGTAGATTTTTGCTGTTTCTTCGTCAACATCTTTAAGTTTGTCATATAAGAATTTATTTCCATAAGTTTCTTTAAGATTTTGAAGTTTATTTCTAATGCTTTCATCTTTTTTTACTTGCCCATAATTCATATTGAATAATAGAGAATCGATATAAAAACCTGTTCCACCTGTTACAATAGGCATAATAAATCTTGAATTTAAAATCGAAATAATTTCTTCTGCTTTCTTTTTAAAGTCGTCAACCGTAAATTCTTCATTTGGTCTTACAACATTTATCAGATGGTGGTATATATAATCGGTATCCATGACCTTGTTAGTACCAATATCCATTTCAGAATAAACCTGTTGGCTGTCAGCAGATATTATTTCTCCTTCAATTTTTTTTGCTATATTTATTGCTATATCACTTTTGCCGCTTGCTGTTGGTCCAGTGATTATAATAAATTTATCTTTCAAAATATTTCTCCAAATCTTTATCTTCTAATGAAATAATGGTTGACTTACCATCATAGGTCTTGTATGGATTATCTTCCTTCATTAGTTTTTTATAAAGTTCTACTGCCTCATTTTTATTAATTTCATGCCCTTTTCTAAAGGATAGACTTTTGACTATCTTTCTTAATTTATTTATTAACAGTCCCTCATCAAGATTTTTGTCAAGATCCAATATATCATAGAAAAAATTATTATCTTCTGGGATGTCAAAAATCATAGGCATTTCTCTAATAATTAGTGACCTATCAGATAGTAATTCTATATCAAAACCTAGACTCTCAAATAAATCTTCCTTGGCTTGAAATCTTGATAAATCAAGTATATTTAGGTTAATAATAATAGGGTTTAAAATTAATTGCCTACTAACTTCTTTGTTTTTAAAATCTCTTATAAATTCGCTCATTTTAATCTTTTCTTCGGCTTTTCTGTGATCTAGAATATAGACCCTATCTTTATCCTCAAAAATGGAGTACCTTTTAAAAATAGAAGCTTTATAAGCAGGTATGTCTATATCTTTTATGAACGATTTTTCTTTTCTGAATTCATCATAATTTAAAAAATCTAAATCTAAAGTATTAGTATTTTTAAAAAAATCGTCACTTTCATTTTCTTTATCATAAGGTTTCTCATCTTCTCTAACAACCATATCAGCTGGTGAATATTTATCAAGAATAGCTTTATAATCAGTAAAATCTAAAATTTTTTCTTCTTTTTTTTCATTAAAATCAATAGAATTCATTTCATCATTTGATTTTATAATGTTTTTTACGCTTTTACATAATAAGTCTAATAATTCATCTTCGTAGGAATACTTTACAAATTTTTTATTTGGATGAATATTTACATCTATGTTCTTAGGCGATGTGTAAATAAATATAAAAAATGCAGGAAATCTTCCTTGGGGTATAAGGCCTTGGTATTGACTTTCGATGATATTTGTTATTTCTTCATCTTCTATTAGTCTATCATTTATATAGATATACTGCATTGACCTATTGCCCCTATAATATGTTGGAAGACCAATCTCGCCTTCTATCCTGTAAGACTTATTTTGGGAATTTAAATCAACTAGATTTTCTTCAAGTAGACTATCCAATAAGTCAGAAATCCTAAGTTTTAAATTTAGTTTAGGATTTGACTGAAATTGAACCCTATCATCTTTTATATATTTAAAGGCAATATCTTTATATCCAATAGCAAAAGCGTACATAAGTCTGGTTATTTTATTAGCTTCAGATATATCAGATTTTAAAAACTTCCTTCTTGCAGGCATATTATAAAATAATTCTTCAACAATAATACTAGTACCCTTATTAGTAGCTATTGAAGATTTCGCTCTTTCTTTGCCGGTAAGATCAAGTTTTATGCCAATTTCATCTTCTTCTGTTTTAGAAATTGCTACTACTTTGCTTACAGAAGATATACTAGGAAGTGCCTCACCTCTAAATCCAAGAGATCCTATTGTATAAAGGTCATCAAACTTTGATATTTTACTTGTGGCATGTTTCTCAAAAGCAAGTTCAATATCTTCTTTTGCTATTCCTCCACCATCGTCTGTAACCCTAATATAAGATTTTCCGCCATTTTTAATCTCTACTGTAATATTCTTACTTCCTGCATCTACAGAATTTTCAACTAACTCCTTTATAATAGAAAGTGGCGATTCTATAACTTCGCCAGCAGCGATTTTATCTACTGTATCTTTATCTAATTTTATAATTGACATTATATCTCCCCAATTCTTTCTATAAGGATGTTTAGCTGGTTCATGGCTTCTAGAGGTGTTAATTCATTAATATTAATCTTACCTGCCAAGTTTTTAAGGATATTTATTTTCTTGTCCTTAATATCATCAAGAGAATTTTTGATTTCTGCACTTTTATTTACATCAAAAAATTCTTCATTTGAAAGTTTTTGCATGATATTTTTAGCGTTATCAAGGATTTCATCTGGAAGTCCACTTAGTTTTGCTACTTCAATTCCATAAGACCTATCAGATTTGCCTTTCGATATTTTCCTTAAAAAGACTAAGTTGCTATTTTCTTCTAGTATTTCTATTTTTAAGTTTTTAACATTATTAAGTTCATTTTCAAGAACGGTTAATTCATGAAAATGAGTTGCAAAAACAGTTTTTACTTTTTTATGTTTTGATAAATATTCTACTAGTGCCATGGCAATACTAAGCCCATCATCAGAACTTGTTCCCCTGCCAACTTCATCAAGTATAACAAAAGATTTTTCGCTTGCATTTTTAATTATGTTTGAAACTTCATTCATTTCGAGCATAAAAGTTGATTCGCCCTTGGAGATATTATCGCTAGCACCAATTCTTGAGAAAATTTTATCACAAATACCAATTTTTGCACTTCTCGCAGGAACAAAACAACCTATCTGGGCCATGATAATAATTAAAGCCATCTGCCTCATATATGTTGATTTACCAGCCATATTGGGACCTGTGATTATTTGAATAAGATTATTATCTTCTCCTATATCAGTGTCATTAGAAATAAATTCATTTTCATCAAGATTTAATTCGATAACTGGGTGTCTCCCATCTTTAATTTGTATAATATTAGATTCATTTATGTCAGGTCTACTATATGAATTTTTTCTGGCAATCTTAGCAAAGGAATTTAGACTATCAATATTTGCAATCATTTTAGATAGGCTCTGGAGTCTAATTGTTGAGTCTAGTATTTTTTCGATAACTTTATTAAAAATATCATATTCTAATTGATTAATTCTTTCCCTACCATTTAAAATCATAGACGATATATTTTCAAGTTCTTCGGTTGTATATCTTTCCTGATTTTTTAAAGTTTGTTTCCTAATATATGATGAGTCTATCTTGTCAATATTACTCTTAGTAACTTCTATTGAATATCCGTTATTTTTATTATAGATAACCTTTAAATTTTTGATTCCTGTTATTTCTCTTTGTTTTTTTTCATATTCAATTAGCTGTCCTTGTGCGTTATCAGATAAGTTTTTTAGATCATCAAGGATTTTATCATAACCATTTTTTACTAGACAACCCTCAGTTATATTTATAGGTGGTTCATCAACTATAGATTTATCAATCAAATCATAAATATCTTCAGTGCCTGGTAAATTAGTACCAAGATTTTTTAATAATTCATTATTGGCTTTTGTAAGTAAATCTTTAAGTTTAGGAATATCTCTAAGTGAATTTTTTAGAGAAATTAAGTCCCTTGCATTTGCACGTTTATAAGATATTTTTGCTAGGATTCTCTCGAGATCATACACATTATCTAATAAGTTTGAAATATTTCTTGATAGAATACTATCCTTATAAAATCCATCTACAAGATCTAATCTCCTATTAATTTTTTCTATATCTACTAGTGGTCTTTCTAGCCAGTCGTGAATCATTCTTGAGCCCATTACTGTATCTGCCTTATCAAGAATATAAATAAGAGAGTTATCTTTGTTATTTGTAGCCAAGTTTCTCGTTAATTCTAGATTTTTTCTTGTATTGGCTTCTATTTCCATAAATTCATTAATTTTAAGAATTTCGATACTGTTTATATGATCTAACTTCTCTTCATAATATTTATAAATATAATCTAAGAGATTTGCCAAAGCTACTATTATAAGTCTTTTATCTTTAATTTTACAGAGATTATCCTTACCCAAATAATTATTAATAGTTTTCACTCTGTTTTCGTAATCAGTTGTGAAATCAATATAGTTAATAAATATGTTATTGTTTAGGTTCAGATATTTTTTAATACCTTTATTATCAAAATTACTTGTGAGAACTAATTCAGAAGGGTTGATTTTTTCAATTTGATCAATAGCTTTTTTTCCTATATTTTGACTTAGAGTCTTTATTTCAAGACCAACAAGTTTACCTGTAGAAATATCACAATAAGCCATTGCTAAACCATATTCATTTTCAAAAATAGATAAAAGATAGTTATTTTCTTTTTTATCAAGACTTTCCATGTCTGTTAGGGTTCCAGGTGTAATTACCCTTGTAATAGCCCTTTTAACTAAGCCCTTAGCTTCTCTTGGGTCTTCAATTTGGTCGCATAAGGCAACTTTATAGCCTTTTTTAACAAGTCTATTTACATAAGTGTCAATTACATGATGAGGTACTCCACACATAGGAGCCCTATCAATATGACCACATTCTTTACCGGTAAGAGTTAAAGAAAGGACCTTAGCAGTTATAATCGCATCATCAAAAAAAGTTTCGTAAAAATCCCCAACCCTATATAATAATATGGAATCTTTAAAATCATTTTTAACATCTACATAATGCCTAAGCATCGGTGTCAATTTTTCATATTTAAATTTATTGGTCATCATTCACCTATTCTTTTTACTAAAAAATAAACTGTCACAGTTAAGTAACAGCCTATTTATTGAATATTAAGAGTTTTTACATTTGTTATCCAGCTATTGGCATTCTTAGTTGTTGTATCTATTACAACTAAAGTTCCATAGGATGGATTATATTCTACAATTGGCTCGCCATCGATTTTATAAACTAAATATACTCTATCAACTTCTAAGGCAATTGACATAGGGAACCTATTTGAATTACCATCAGAATCTTCAATTGATATTACAGGTCTCTCTCTTAGATTAAAATCTAAACTACCTATGAGTTTTTCAAGAGAAACACCTTCAATCTTGACTTTTTCTAGACCGTTATTAATATAAACTTCCTTCTTACTGCCAGCCTTCTTTTTCAATTCCTTTATTGAGTATGATTTTATTTCATCACCATTTCCCTTAATCACAATTATATCATTATCATATTTAGCCATATTCATATTATCTAGTCTAGATTTTAATAATATGCATATTGGAATCAATGCTATGATAAAGATTGCGAATAAGAATAAATTATATTTATTTTTCTTTACAAATTTATTCATAAAACTTATTTACCAGTAGATCCAAAGCCACCTTCACCTCTCACGCTGGTGGAAAGTTCGTCAACTTGTCGAATCTCACATTTCATATATGGTTGGATAATTAGTTGGGCAAGCCTATCTCCATTTTCTATAACTTGGCTTTCATCACCATAATTATAGAAAAATATCATCAGTTCTCCCCTATAATCCGAATCAATTATTCCTACTGTATTTGCAAGCATAAGATGTTTTTTTACACCGGTTGATGATCTAGGATACACTGCTCCAAAATATCCATCTGGAATTTCCACATGAACACCAGTATGAATCTTAATTGTTTCATTAGGTTTTATAATTAAATTCCCATCACATTTGCAATATAAATCGATCCCTGCAGAATTATCTGTTGCATATGTAGGGCATTGTCCGTTTGTTTTTATTTTTAAAATATTTTCTTTCATTTCACTCACCTTCTAAATTAATATACCAATTTTAGCCCCACTTTACAATTGCAAGTATAATATAAGCAAGGAGTGTATATGGATAATTTAACAAAACGTTTTTTAAAGTATATTTCATTTGATACTAAAAGTGACCCAGAAAAAGGAGAACAACAAAAGCCTTCTACTGAAGGCCAATTAGTCCTAGCTAAAGAGTTGAAGAATGAACTAGAAGATTTTGGTTTAAAAGCAGAGATTAATGCAGAAGGCTTTGTATTTGCAAAAATACCTGCAAATTCTGATAAAAATTTGCCAATAATTGGATTTATATCTCACATGGATACCTCTCCAGAGATGTATGGAAAAATTGATAATCCACAGATAATAAATTATCAAGGTGGTGATATAAAGCTAAACGAAGAAAAATCAATTAAGGTCGATGAGTTTCCTTACCTAAATAAATTAATAGGGACAACTCTCATCACCACTAGGGGTGAATCCCTTTTGGGGGCTGATGATAAAGCTGGAATATCTGCAATTATGAATGCTGTTGAGTATATAGTTAATAATCCTGATTTTAAACACGGTGAAATTTGTATTGCTTTTACTCCTGATGAGGAAATAGGAACAGGCTGTGATACTTTTGATGTTAAAAAATTTGGAGCAGACTTTGCCTATACAATCGATGGAGGTATTCTTGGTGAACTTGAGTATGAATCATTTAATGCAGCTGATGCTAAAATAACAATACATGGCAAATCTATTCATCCAGGTTCAGCTAAAAACATAATGATTAACTCTATAACAGTCGCAAATGAATTTGATAGGTTATTAGGTTCTGTAAGGCGTCCTGAGCACACAGAGGGCTATGAGGGATTTTTCCATCTATTAAGCATTAATGGTGATATAGAAACTACTAAAATGGAATATATTATTCGCGACCATGATAGAGATACTTTTGAAAAAATGAAAGAAGAAATACAAAATAATGCTGAGTATTTAAATACAAAATATGGCAACATTGTAGAAGTCAAAATTTCCGATAGTTATTATAATATGGGTGATGTTATAAAAGACCACATGGATATTGTTAATTATGCTAAGCAAGCTATGGAAAATCTTGATATAAAACCTCTCATAAGCCCTATTAGAGGAGGTACAGATGGTTCAAAACTATCTTTCATGGGACTTCCATGTCCAAACATTTTCACAGGCGGGATGAATTTCCACGGTGTATATGAGTTGATTCCAATAGAGCATATGAAAAAATCAAGTAAGGTCGTACTTGAGATAATAAAATTAGTAGAAGAATCAAAATAAGAAAATGATTGTAATATTTTTCCATTTATAGTATTATAGATATATAAGTAGTGCATAAATCAATTATAGAAGGAGAAATTATGACAAATCAAAAAATTTCAAACGACAATCAATACAGAGGAAACGATGAACTTGATAAAAAAATCAGAGAAGATAACAAGGAAAACGGCAGCGAATCTCTAGATAAAAAACTAGGTCCTGATCAAGAAAATCTTAGATCAATCACCGACGAAGCTGACGAAAACTCTAATGTTGGAGCAGAAGCAAGAAGAACAAGAGCTGATTTCTCTGAAAATCCATCAGAAGACTAAAATAATTGCAAAAGCTAGCCATTTGGCTAGCTTTTTTAATCTTGTATTTTTTTTCTAAGGATGTCGCCTTTCTCTAATGGCAACTCAATTTTGATTTTCAAAATTTGCTTTGGTTTGTTAGCAATTTCTACCTCATCTCCATTTTCGTCTTCCATATGGTCTACAGTTATGGTGTAAAAATCTTTGCTATTTCCAAATATTTCAATCTCATCACCCTTAAAAAATCTATTCCTTTGTTCTATTGTAGCAAGTTTAGATTCTTCATCATAATCTTTAACTACACCTATAAAGTCATAGTTTCTTATATAAGAAGATGTTGTGTATATTTGATCATTTTCATTTGTTTTATTATAGAAAAATCCCTTTGTAAAATACCTATGGCTTGCCTTACTTATTTCATCAAAATATTTTTTACTTATTGCTGGACTAAAATTACCTTCATAATAACTATCAATAACTTGTCTATATGATCTAATTACTGTAGCTACATAAAAAGGAGTCTTCATCCTTCCTTCTATCTTAAAACTATCAATTCCAGCTTCAATCAACTTATCTACTTCATCAATTAGGCAAAGGTCTTTAGAATTCATGATGAAAGTACCACCTTGGCTATCTTCCTCAATTGGAAAATATTCTCCAGGTCGAGTTTCTTCTTGAAGAGAATATTTCCATCTGCAAGGTTGAGCGCAATCTCCCCTATTAGCATCACGACCAGCCATATAGCTAGATAAGAGACATCTACCAGAATATGAAATGCACATAGCTCCATGGATAAAACATTCTATCTCCATATCCTTTGGTGTATTTTTTCTAATCTCAGTTATTTCTTCTAAGGATAGTTCACGTGCAAGAATTACTCTCTTAGCTCCCATATCATGCCAAAAATTAACTGTTGCTGAATTAGTTACTGAGGCTTGAGTTGATATGTGAAGATCAATATTGGTGTGTTTTTTTGCTAGAGCAAATATACCAGGATCAGAGATTATAAGCGCATCTATACCAAGAGTATTGAGGTTTTCTAAGTATTCCACAATTCCATTCATGTCCCCGTCATGAGGCATGATATTCATTGTAACATGTACCCTAACATTTCTTTCGTGTGCATAAGCAACAGCTTTTTTTAACTCATCATTATCAAAATTTTTCGCATTTGCTCTTAAACCAAAATTATCTCCAGCAAGATAAACAGCGTCTGCACCAAACTTAATGGCAGTTATTAATTTTTCAAAATCCCCAGCGGGGGCAAGTAATTCCACTTTTTTATCTATCATTATCTCTCCTAACACTTAAAGTAAGTCCATCACCTATGGGAATTACAGATGTAGTAAAGTCTTCTAAATCTGTTATATAGGCTAAGAAATTCCTAAGTCTTTTTACTAAAGTATTCTTTCTTTTTTCCATTATATCATCATTGCAAACTTCGCCCCTAAAAAGAACATTATCTGCAATTATTATTCCACCCTTGTTAAGTAATTTGCTCGCCATTTTAAAATAATCTAGGTATCTAGATTTATTTGCATCTATGAAAACAAAATCAAAGCCTTGATTAATATTTCTCAAGGCTTTCATTGCGTCATCATTAATTAAATTGACTTTTACATTATATTTTTTGAAATTTTCCTTAGCGATCTCAGCTGTAGCTTTATTTAATTCAATAGTTGTAATGTCTGCTCCTGTATATTTACTAAAACATAGAGCTGAATAACCAATTGCGGTACCAATTTCTAAAATATTTTTTGGTTTTGCTACCATAAGGATGCTAATAATCAGCTCCTTAGTCTGACTATTCATTATAGGGACATCATTTGCTATAGCGTATTTTCTTATATCAACAAAATCAGTATCGTTAAGCAAATCTTCTATAAAAAGGGATGTATAATTATAATTAATATTTCCCATCTTCTATCTCTGATATTACTGGTAGAATCATAGGATCTCTACCTAGTTCATTATATATATATGATTTTAAATCTTCTCTTATTTGATATTTAATTTGGCTTAGAGCCTTTATATCTTGCTTCTTACATTTATTGATTGACCTTAGGACAATATCCTTAGAGTTTTCGATTATATCTTGGTTTTCTTTAACATAAACAAATCCACGTGATACAATTTCTGGGCCTGCTAATAGTTCTTGGGTGTGCCTATCAAATGTGATAGATACTACCATTAGACCATCTTCTGACAAGTGTTTTCTGTCTTTAAGGACAATATTGCCAACGTCACCAATACCAGAACCGTCTACTAGCACATTACCTGCTTGCACTTTTCCTTTTATACCTGCAGTTTTTTTTGTAAACTCAATTATATCTCCATTTTCACATAAAAATATATTTTCTTTAGGCTGACCCATATCCTGTGCGATGTCAGCATGTTTTTGTAATTGCCTAATTTCTCCATGGGCAGGAATTAAATATTTTGGTGTGATTAGTTGGTACATCAATTTGATTTCTTCTTGGCAAGCGTGGCCTGAAGCGTGGACTTTCTCAAGTGATGAATAAATAATTTTACAACCTATTTTTGTTAAATTATTTATTGTAGTATTAATTGCCATTTCGTTACCAGGTATGGCAGATGATGATAATATTACCATATCTGTTTTGTTAAGACTTATCTGTCTATGTTCATTATTTGCCATCCTAGTTAGCGCACTTAGTGGCTCCCCTTGTGTACCAGTTGATAGAATTACAAGCTCATCGTCAGCATATTTTTTTATTGCTTTCATATCAATTAAGGTATTCTTTTTGATTTTTAAATATCCTAATTCATTAGCAATCCTAACATTATTGAGCATAGATCTACCTGATAGGGCAACTTTTCTGTTATATTTTTCAGCTGCTGTAATAATTTGTTGGACTCTGTGAAGGTTTGATGCAAAAGTTGCAACTATAATTCTAGACTTAGCTTGGCCAAATATTTTTACAAAAGTTTCTCCAACAACTTTTTCACTTAGAGAAAATCCTTCTCTTTCTACGTTTGTAGAATCAGCAAACAAAGCTAGTACACCTTTTTTTCCTAGCTCAGCTAATCTTTGGATATCTGTTGGATCATTATCTATTGGAGTAAAATCCATCTTGAAGTCACCTGTAAAGATGATTGTTCCTAATGGTGATTTTACAGCTATTGCACAAGCATCTGGAATAGAATGGCTAACTCTAATAAATTCAGCACTTAGACTGCCGGCTTTAACTGTATTATTGACATTAACCATCTTAATCTTATTAGGATTAAGTCCATGCTCTTTAAACTTATTTTCAAGAAGACCCTTAGTAAGTTTAGAACAATATACATTTGTATCAACATTCTTTAAAAAATAAGGTATTGCGCCCACGTGATCTTCGTGACCGTGGGTAACAAAAATGCCCCTAAGTTTATTTTTGTTTTCTTCTACATAAGTAAAATCTGGAATGACAATATCTACCCCTAACATCTCTGCATCAGGAAAAGTTAGACCACAGTCTATCATTATCATATCATTTCCATATTCAACTAGAGTACAGTTTTTACCTACTTCGTGTAATCCACCTATGGGAATTACTCTTAATTTTTTTTCATTTGTCATTATTTCTCCTTATTATTCTGACAATCGGAACAGATTCCATAGATTCTTAAAGAATAATAAGATAAATCAAAATTAAAATTTTCCTTTAGTGAATTTTTAACGTCTTCTACTGACAAAAATTCATCTTCTAATATTTTGCCACAAGAAGTACATATAATATGATCATGGTGATCACTTTCTGGATCAATTACCTCATAAGTATAAGCTTGATCAGTAAATTCTTGCTTATTAACTAAACCTAGTTCTTCAAAAATATTTAAAGTTCTATAAATAGTAGCTATTCCTACTTGTCTATGGTCCTGGTGGACTATAGAAAATAGCTGTTCTGGTGTCAGATGTTTTTCTGAAGAGTTTTTTAAAACATTATAAATCAATTCCCTTTGTTTAGTGAATTTTTGGTTGTTTTTTTCAAAAATCTTCCTTATTTCTTCACTGTTCATCATTATCCCTTTTCATTTCTTCATAAAATTCTATTATTTCATCTAGTTCATTTTGATCTTCAATGGTTTTGAAAGTTATAAGATCATCTGTATTAGTAACTTCTACAACCATAATCATGTCGTCACCAACTTCTTGGAGAGCGGCATAATTTTTCTCGTCTATTCCGAATGTATCTAATATATTAAACTCAACTTCATTATTATTTTCATCCAGTAAAAAGATACTATTCATTATTTCTCCTGTCTAAATAACTTTGCAATATAAAGCTAGCAGCAATTTTATCGATATGTTTTTTTCTATTTTCGCGTCTTACGTTCATATCTATAAGAACAGATTCTGACTGAACTGTTGTAAGTCTCTCATCTTCATATACGATTTCTGTATTTAATCTTTTTTTTATTAAATCAACAAAGCTTATGACCTTCATAGACTGAGGACCTATTGTATTATTCATATTTTTTGGCAATCCCACTACTATGATAGAAATATCATTTTGATTTACTATCTCTTCAATCCTATCGATATCAAATTTTGCTTTAGATCTTTTTATTGTTTCGTAAGGTTGGGCAGTTATAAACATAGTGTCGCTTATAGCGACACCAATTGTTTTATCCCCAACATCTATACCCATAATTCTAGCCATTGATGTAGTTATTTAATAATTCTTCTAAAATCTTATCTCTATCTACTGCTCTAATAAGCTTTCTAGCATTATTATGAGCGGTTATATAAGTTGGATCACCAGAAAGTAAATACCCTACTATCTGTGAATTTGGCTTATAACCTTTATCCTCCAAAGCCTTGTAAACTGTAGTAAGAATTTCTCTAATATCATTTTTTTCTATATCTTCTCTTTTGAAAAGCATAGTCTCATTAAGCTTATTATTATCAGTCATATCTTACTCCTTTATGATTTCATAAGCCCTATTAAGTGCTTCAGCTAAGGCAGATATATCACTTCCGCCCGCTTGGGCGAAATTTTTCTTACCGCCACCATTACCGCCTGTAATTTGGGCTATCTCCCTAACAATTTTTCCAGCATTATATTTATCAGTTAGCTTGTCATCAACAGATACAGTAAAGATTATCTTATCACTAACAGTAGCAAATATTATTATAAGATTATCGTATTCACTCTTAATTCTATTTTCAAGTTCACGCAATTCATCAATACTTACGTTGTCAAATTTTTCGATAAGCAAGTTGATGCCATTGATATTTTTAATTTTTGATTTAAGCTCGCTGTAAATATCTTTGTTAGATTGTGATTTTAATCTCTTAATTTCACTATCTTTCACAGTAATCTCTGATTTTAATGAATTGATTTTAGATGAGATGTTATTTACAGTTACATCTAAGCTTCTTGCAATATCTCTGATAGAATTTTCTTTATTAATTAAATCTTCATAAACCGCTCTACCAGTGATAGCTTCGATTCTTCTTACTCCAGCTGCTGCAGAAGTTTCTGATTTAATCTTAAAAATCAATACTTCAGCTGTATTATTTACATGACAGCCTCCACATAATTCTATTGAATAATCACCCATAGATACAACTCTTACAACATCTTTATACTTATCCTCAAACAATGCAACAGCACCTAGTTCTTCGGATTTCTTAAAGTCCATGTATTCTTTCTTTACTGGAAGTTGTTCTCTAATTTTTGAGTTAATTTCTTTTTCAATCTTAATTAAATCTTCGTGACTTATTGCTCTATTGTAAGTAAAATCAAATCTTAACTTATCTTCATCTACTAATGAACCTGCTTGTTTAATATTTTGTCCTAAAACTACTTTTAATGCCTTATCGAGTAAGTGGGTAGCAGAGTGATTTCTTTGAATATCAAGTCTTCTTTCAAGATTAATTACAAATTCAGCATCATCACCTTGGTTAAATTCACCTTCAATAACTTCAACGTAATGGAAAATTATATCATTTTTCTTTTGGACATCAACAACTCTTGCACATGCATTAGATGTTTTAATAAATCCTGTATCAGCAACTTCTCCGCCGCCTTCTGGATAAAATGAAGTTTTATTACTTATTATTATACCGTTGTTTGGTGCTTTTATCGAAGATTTCTCGTCATTATCTTCATAAATGGCAATAATTTTTGCATTAACATCGAATTTATCATAACCAAGAAATTCTGTTTTTTCTAAATGGTCAGTAAGTAGATTATCGTGTTTGTGCTTGTTGTCTACGTTCCTAGCATTTCTTGCAAGATTTCTCTGATTTTCCATTTCTTCTTCAAATTTACTTTCATCTACTTCTAGATTTTTATCTTCAAGAATTTCTTTAGTTAAATCTAAAGGAAAACCGTAAGTATCATATAGTTTAAATGCTTCGCTACCATCTAGCACTTTCTTGTTGTTTTTTTCCATTTCTGAAATCAAGTAATCAAGTTTATCCAAGCCTTGATTTATGGTTTTTTGGAACCTTTCTTCTTCTTCACTGATTACTTGATGAATGCTATCCATATTATCGATCAATTCGTCATATTCTACTTTATATGTCTCAATAACCTTATCAACGATTTTATTTAAGAATGGCCCCTCAATTCCTAATAGTTTTCCGTGTCTATAGGCTCTTCTAATTAGCCTTCTAAGTACATAGCCACGTTTCTCATTAGATGGTATAACCCCGTCAGATACTAGGAAGGTCATAGCTTTTGCATGGTCAGCAATTACCCTGATTGAAACGTCATCAGCTTTATTTGTCTTATAAGTCTTACCAGATAATTTTTCGATTTCAGAAATAATTTCTTTCATTACGTCTATTTCAAAAATATTATCTTTTCCTTGAAGAATCATAGCGATTCTTTCAAGTCCCATTCCAGTATCTATATTTGGATGACTTAAATTAGTATAGTTTCCTTGATTATCCTTATTAAATTGAGTAAATACCAAGTTCCACACTTCCATGAACCTATCAGAATCATCATTGCCTGGTTGGTTATCATTTTCATCAACTGCTCTTTCAGCGCCTCTGTCGACATATATTTCTGAACATGGACCACAAGGACCTACTTCTAATTCCCAGAAATTATCTTCCTTTCCTTGTCTTAAAATTCTTTCTGCTGGCATTCCTATTTCATCATGCCAAATATTGTAGGCTTCATCATCATCATGAAAAACAGTTACCCAAAGGTCCTCTTTGTTTATATCAAGTTTTTTTGTTAGGAATTCAAAAGCCCAGCTTATTGCTTCTCTTTTAAAATAATCTCCAAATGAGAAGTTTCCAAGCATTTCAAAAAATGTACCATGACGCTCAGTTTTACCAACTCTTTCAATATCACCAGTTCTTACACATCTTTGTGATGAAGTAGCTCTATTGTTTTTCATCTTTAGCTCGCCAGTAAAGTATTTTTTTAGTGGCGCCATACCAGCGTTAATTAATAAAAGAGTGTCGTCATCAATTGGTGTTAAAGGAAATGATTTTAGTACTGTATGATTTTTTTCATTTCCAAAAAATTCTAAATAGCTTTTTCGAAGCTCGTTCATTCCTAGGTTTTTCATTAGTTCTCCTTAAATTTCATGTTTAACAATATTTTCCAAAGTAATAGAATCTATAGCTGTATTTATTAGGTAGTCAAGTTTTGTGAATAAATCATAGGCATCACACTTATCATTGCAGTTAACCTTACCACTTACACATTCACTTGTTGTCATGTCTCCTTCTAGACTTCTTAGAATTTGACCTATTGTCACCTTATCTAAAGCTTTATTTATTTTATAGCCACCCTTTGGACCTCGGCTTGATTTAATCAAACCATCTTTTTTCAACGTTCTTACTAATTGTTCTAAATAATTTTCAGATAATTTTAATTTTTCACTTATTTCAGATACAGGTATAAAACCCTTATCTTGGTTTTCTGCTATATAACAAATTGCCCTTAACCCATACCTACCTCTAGTAGATAATTTCATATATACCCCTATACTGTAATTAAATCTTTCATTGCTTCAAAATACTTATCACCTATGCCGCTAACATTTTTTATATCTTCTATCTTTGTGAATTTCTTCTCTTTTCTATAATCTAGTATGGCTTGAGCCCTTTTTTCTCCGATATTTGGTAAAGTCATAAGCTCCTCCTTACTAGCCAAATTAATATTAATCTTATGGTTTGAAGAATTCTTCACATCAGTTGTAACTTCTCCAGCTGCTAGATTAGTATTATCAGCATTATTGCTTTGATTTTCATCAATATTAGGTATGTATATTTTCATCTGATCTTCTAATCTTAATGCAAGATTAATAGAATTAATATCAGCTTTATCGGTAAAACCACCAGCTCTTTTAACAAGATTATCTAACCTATCTCCGTCGTTTATATCATATACACCTGAGTTCTTAATTTCGCCAGATATATATACCTTCTTATCTTGACTAGATAAATCATCAGACGCTTCCTCTTTGTGAACATCGGTTTTTTCAGAAGATGTATTTGACATAATAATTTCATCTTCATTCCTATTTAGAAAATTTTTTAATCCACCATTTGAAAATAAATTCGCAATGAGAAAAGCTAAAAAAATTACTCCTGCAAATATGATTTTGTCTTTCCTATCCTTAGGCATAGTAACTCCTATAAAGGGTCAAAGTAATTAATTATCCCACAAATTGTCTAAATCATAAAACTTTCTTTGCTTTTGTGTAAAGATATGGATAATAATATCCCCTGCATCAATTAAAATCCACTCACCTTCTCTAAGTCCTTCCTTGGATAATAGTTTATATCCTTCTTTATACAGATCATCTTCTATATAATCTGCTAAGGCTCTAGTTTGGTTTATTGAATTACCTGTCGCTATTACAAAATAATCAGCAACTGAAGATTCTTCAAGCTTTATAACTTTGATATCTTCTGCTAGTTTATCCTCTAATGTTTTAACTATTATGTCTAATTTTTCCATTTTTCTCCTCAATCAAGTAATTTCTTGCTTCAAAGCTAAGGGGATTTATTATAGCTTTTTTACTAATTAAAAAGATAATATTATTATCTAAAAGAGCAAGCATGGCTTCATTTAAATTTTCAAAAGCATATTTTCGTATTTCAGCTATTCCTTCAAAGTTTCTATCCGGTTCTATAGCATCAGCTATGAAAATAATTTTTTCTAAATCAGTCATATTAGCCTTGCCTGTAGTATGGTATTTAATTGCTTCTAATATATCCTCATCGTATATATTATACACTTTTTTTGCTACTTCTGCTCCTAAAAAAGAATGAAGAACAGGATCTTTAATTGAACTTACAGGATAGGCTGAAAGCTTAATATTAAATTTATTTAGAAAGAATTCTTCATTATATTTAGCGCAATCATGTATAAGTCCAGCAAGGTATGCTTTTTTGGGATCTACATTAAATTTTTCAGCCATCTTACTAGCAGTATCCGCCACCCTCAAGCTGTGTTTATATCTTTTTTCTCCTATATAATCTTTTAATTTAGATTCTATATCAAATAAATCATTCATATAAGTTCCTATGTTTTATAATATAATCTACTTCGTCTTTAACGAGGTATTTTATACTCTTTAATTCTCTTGTTAGAGAACGGATAAGAGTCGATGATATGTTAATATTTAATATATTTATTAAAAATATATTGGGATTATCCTCACGAATACTTTCCACATACTTAACTAACGGACTATCTTTTCCTATCCCGTCTCTTGCAACTACGATAATATTATAACCTAAAATTGCCTTATAATTTCTCCAAGTGTGAATGGTCATGAAAGAATCTTCACCCATAATATAGAAAATATCATGGTTATTCATATTTTTCGAAAAATATTCTAAAGTTTCATGAGTATACCTAACTATATCGTTTGAGGATTCATAAGTGGATAGAATTATCTTGGGATTATCCTTAATAGCTTCCGCTACCATCTCTACCCTTATATCAGATTTAGTTTTAACTTTATTTTTTTTGTGGGGCGGGTTTGAACTTGGCAAGATAATAACCCTATCTAAATTCATCTCATTAATAGCAGCTTCTACCACAATTAGATGTCCAAGGTGTATCGGATCAAATGTCCCGCCATATAGACCTATTCTCATTATAAATTATAATAATTATTATCGTTTTTTCTATAGATAGTGAAAATTGAACCTATATGTGAAATAAATTCACAGTTTAATTTGTCAACTATTGTGTCAATAATATAATCAGCATCATCTAGGTTATTATTTAAAATTTTAATTTTAATAAGTTCCCTTGCTTCAAGTGCTTCATCTATAGCATTAAGCAGCTGATCAGATATAGATAATTTTCCAATGTTTATTATTGGCTTAAAGTCGTGTGCTTCTTGTTTAAGCATTGCTCTTTGTTTACCTGTTAACATACTTCCTCCTATTCATAATATTCAAAGACAATATCGCCAACGGCAACACTATCTCCGTCTTCTATTCCCATTTCTTTTAATTTATCAAATACTTCCATCTCTCTCAAGGTGGATTCGAAATAAATCATCGAATCATAATCATCAATATTTACTTTCTTCAATAGATTGTCTACCCTTTTTCCGTAAACAAGATAGATATCATTTTCTTTTTTGATATTCAAATCAAAATCAATTTCTTTATTGTAGAATTCATCTAAGAAGCCTTCATCTACTGTTTCATAAAGCCCAAATTCTTCTGCATTTGATTTTTCAAGTTCTTCTGTGACATAATCTATCATTTCTTTTATACCCATTGTAGTAGCTGCAGAAATTTTAAATATTTTATAGTCATTTCCAAATTCTTCTATAAATTTAGAAGCATTATCATTGCTATCTAGCTCTGATTTATTTAGGGCAACAATCATAGGCTTTTCGGACAATTTTTTATTATATAGGCTTAATTCAGTATTGATTAATTTGAAGTCTTCAATTGGATTTCTTCCTTCAAGGCCTGATATATCAACTAGATGGATTAAAACCCTACACCTTTCTATATGTCTTAAAAAGTCATGACCTAGTCCTGTCCCTTCACTCGCACCTTCAATAAGACCAGCTATATCTGCTACTATAAAGCTTCTTTCACGATCAACATTAACAACACCTAGGTTTGGATCTATTGTTGTAAAATGATAATTGGCAATTTTTGGTCTTGCTTTTGTTATAACGGACAGTAGTGTAGATTTACCTACATTTGGTAAACCAACAAGTCCGACATCTGCAAGAACTTTAAGTTCAAAAATAAGATTAATTTCCTGTCCTTTTTTACCTGATTCAGCAAATCTTGGAGCTTGCCTTACTGAATTTTTAAAATGAACGTTACCGCGTCCTCCCCTACCACCTTTAGCGATAAGAAATTCTTCGCCATCATTTTTCATATCTTTTATTATTGTATTTGATTCAGCTTCTCTTATTAATGTACCAACAGGTACAGGTATATAAAGGTCTTCACCTTTTTTTCCAAACTTTTTATTCTTGCCACCTTGTTCTCCATTTTCCGCCTTAAAATCCTTCTTGTACCTAAATTCATCAAGGGTTGAAAGATTTCGGGTAGCTTTTATAATAACTGAACCACCATCACCACCATCGCCACCAGCTGGGCCTCCAGTAGGTTCATATTTTTCTCTTCTCCAGGCGACAGCCCCATTACCACCATCGCCTGCCTTGATACTTATTTTCACAATATCAATCATATTTTTCCTTTCATAAAAAAAGGCTTGCCAAAGGCAAGCTTAATTTTTAATTAATTATTGTGCATAAACAGACACTTGTTTTCTGCTTTTGCCTTTTCTTTCGAATTTTACAACACCTTCACATGATGCATAAAGAGTGTCATCAGAACCTCTTTTTACATTGTTACCAGGGTGAATTTTTGTTCCTCTTTGTCTAACAAGGATTGTTCCAGCATTTACAAACTGACCATCAGCTCTTTTAACACCAAGTCTTTTTGCTCTTGAGTCTCTACCGTTTTTAGATGAAGAAACTCCCTTTTTACTTGAAAATCTTTGTAAATTAATGTTTATTATCATAATTTCTCCTTATATTTTAATTTAATATAGCTGTCATAATTACCTAAAAGTGTTTCTATACCAGTCTCAAAAAAATCAAATATAACATCTGTATCTCTGTCAGGATTTGCAATCTTTACTGACATTGTTATGTTATCATCATGAAAAATTACATCATTTGTATATTTGTCAAGACTATTTACACAGCTATAGGCAAGTATAGTTACAGCTGAACATACAAGGTCCTTGCCGTATT
>NZ_CAUPHG010000018.1:0-24587 GCF_963510915.1 uncultured Anaerococcus sp.
TGGACTAAAGGTCTTTTGGACAAGTTTTGGAAATTTGACCAATAAATAATATAATATTTCAGAGGTGATTAGATGAATATAGGAATATTAGTAGCAGTTGAATTTGATGCTTTTTATAATATCTACAAAGAACCAATCGAAAGATACAAGCATGGCAGTTTTGAGGTTTTGAAATACCATATCCATGGCAAGGACGTTTTTGTTTGTCCTTCAAGTGCAGGGCAAATTCGTGCGGCAATTGCCATGACCCTGCTTCTTGATGTTTATAAGTGCGGGACAATTATAAATTATGGGGTTGTGGGTGCTTTAAACGATAGAAAGGTAGAGGAGCTCACAGTTGTGGAAAGTGTCTGTCATTATGAATGGGACACATCTGATGTAGATAAGGTGGCAAAAGGTCAATACGAGATTTTTGACGATGTTGCCATGAAAACTACAGAGAAGCTTGTAGATTTGGCAATGAAAATCGACCCACATTTGGAAAAAGTAAGGCTTGCTTCTGGTGATAAATTTATTGCAGGTCTTGATGCAAAAACAAAACTTGCCAAGGAGTGGAAATGCGATATTGTCGACATGGAAGGAGCTGCAATTGCCCTAGCATGTCACTTATATGGGGCGGATTTTATAATGATTAAGGCAGTTTCAGATGCCCTTACAGAAGGTGGAGCAGAATTTTACGAGAATTTCGAACGTGCATCCAAGGTCGCAGTTGGGATAATTGACGATATAATAAAAGAAATCTAATCTTGTCATGGTTGAAATCTTTATGAAGTTGTCAATGAAGATAATAAATTGATATATACCAAAAAATGTTTTTGAAAACAAAATATATAGCTTACTAGAAAAAATTAAAAATAAGCAAGCAAAAAGCAAGGCTAAAACCTTGCTTTTTTAATGTCTTAGATTTCTGCTGAGTTTTCCCAAAGACCGTGGATGTTGCAGTAAGCAAGTGCGTAAACTTCGCCGCCTTTGTCAGTTTTAACTCTAGCTTCTACGCATGGTTGAGTGAAGATTTCTTCTTCGCCGTGTGCTTTAAATTCATAAGAACCAACTTCGATTGGGAATTTAGCTCCTTCTGGTTTGAAGAAAACTTTGATCCAAGCGATGTGGTGTTCAAATGTGTTTGGGTGAGCTACTTCTTCACCAACATTAGCCTTGATATGAACAAGACCATCTTCTTTTGTAACGTGGATAACTGGAACGTGTTTTTCAGCTTTCCAATCAGCTGTTTGAATTGTTTCTGTTAATTTCATATTAATCCTCCATATTATTTAATAGTCTACATTACTTAGTATACCCCAGCTAAATTTTTATAAACAAAAAACTTATATTAAACTTTCCTAGTAGATATTTTATTGCAAATCACTTACGCAAAAAATATAATGTGAAAAAGGAGGATTTATGGATAGGTTAAAAGAATTAAAAGAAGCAAAGGAAGCGGCAAATCAGCTTATAATTAGGATTGATGCTGGTCTTAACCAACTAAAATCCGCCTCATCTTGGGGCATCCTAGATATATTGGGTGGAGGTTTTATTTCAAGCCTTGTCAAAAGAAACAAGATAGGAGAGGCAAATCGTAGCCTAGAAGAAATATCCTCAAGCCTTAAAACTCTCAATAAAGAACTGAATGATGTTGATATAAGCTTGCCAGATGCCATACCAGACAGATTTTCGGACGAGCTATTCGACTTAGTCTTTGACAATATATTTACAGACATTAGGGTCCAAGGTGAAATAAAAGAAAACCTCATAGCGCTAAAAGAGTTAAGGTACGCCATCGTTGAAATAAGCGATAGGCTTGGTAGGGAAATAGAAGAATTAGAAAGAAATAATTAGGAAGGAAATCAAGGATGGATGTATTATTAGTAGTTGATCTTCAAAATGACTTTGTGGATGGGGCTCTTGGTAACGAAGGCAATGATAAGATAGTAAAACCAATAGAAAATTTGGTCGAAAAATTTAAGGGTCAGGTGATTTTTACCAGGGATACCCACGATGAAGATTACCTAGAAAGTCTTGAAGGCAAGCACCTTCCTGTGACCCATTGTGTAAAAGGAACTAAGGGTTGGGAAATAAAAATAGACACCAAGGACAAAGAGATAATAGACAAGCCATCTTTCGGCTCTTATGAACTTGTTGGTTATCTTAAAGACTTAGATAAAAAAGAAAAAATCGATAATATTTACATGGTAGGAATATGCACAGACATTTGTGTCCTATCAAACGCCATTATGATCAAAAACGCCCTCCTAGACACAGAAGTCACTGTCATCGAAGACTTGTGTAGGGCCACAAGCCAAACCGCCCACGAGGCAAGCCTTGTCGCTATGGCATCTTGCCAGGTAAATATTATAAAATTTGATGATTTTAGGCAAGAATAAATATTGAAAGCTATAAGTTAAAAAAACTTATAGCTTTTTTCATAGAATTTTTCCTAAAAAATTTGACAAAAGGGCTAAAATTACAGAAAAATTATTAATTTTGAGGAAAATATGTTATACTAAAAGTAGATATGTTATAAAACACAGGAAGGAGAAAATATGAATAAGCATAAATTGTTATCCATAGTTCTAGCGGCAAGTATGACCCTAGGAACAATAGCGCCAAGCTTAAATGCTAGCCAACTCGCATATGCAAGCACAGGCGAAGAAAGTGGAAACAATAAAAAGAGTGTTGTAGAGATGGCAGATAAAAAGACAGAAGAAACGCCTGAAGAATCCGGCCCAAAAGAAGAGCCGAAGGATAAATCTGAGACAGGCAAAGAGGAAGAAAAGACCGAAGATAAAAAAGAAGACGGCTTAGAAATGTCCCCTGAAACGCCTCAAATAAGCCAAACTGCTGGAAATCCAGAAGGGGGGGCGGAAAAGGTTGAAAGTGACGAAGTCCAAGGCTCCTTATCGCTAAGCTCAACTATTGAAAAGCAAAGCCCTCAAGAAGGAAATAAGGCCGAAGAAGGATGGATTCCTACAGGTGCAATAGCAGACCTTAATATTAAGCTTCAAGCATCTAATAAGGGTAACGCTCCAGAAAATGCTGTTATTAAGGGTTTACATGCTGAGATTACTATTCCTAGAAAATACCTAGAGGAAGATTACTTTACTAAAAAAGGTTACCAAGTATTAGGCGGTAAAAATTTAAAAATTGACCATAGTGCTGATAAGGATAATATTTATCTTAAAGTTTCTAGCGATGAACTTGAAGTTGGTACTATACTTGCTTTCCAAGTCAGAGTGAAGGTTAAAATACCTCACTATGAAGGCGATAAATTAGTAAATCCAAAAATTAAACATGGGTCAGAAATTGATGTAAAGGGTAAGTTATTTGATAAAAATAACCAAGTGATTTCTGATGATACCTATAAGTTCAAAATCCATGCCAAATCAAACTATATAGCTAGATCTAACAACTACTATAATAGTAACACCCTAAAAGAAGATGATAAGCAGCTTGATTCTAAAAAGAAAAATCTTGTTAAAGATGAATCCAAACTTGAAGAATTAGCTTATTATATAAATATTAGAGATACCTATTTTTGGCAAGCAACTTCACACACAAGCACTGGTGTATATTTGCCAGATAAGGTAAAAGTGAAATTAACTCCAAAAACACTTGACCAAGGAGAAGTTAAGATAACTGACTCTTCTTGGACAAAAGCTGGTGATGGAACTTATTATAAATATGTGGTTCCAACAATCAAAAATAGGAGCACCACTGAATATGTAGATGCTAATACAAGTGTTAAGATCAAATTACCAGGTTATGAAGTTGGTAAGAGTCATGAGGTATTTGATGTAACAGCAGTATTGGTAGATGATAGCGATAATGAAATAGCAGAAACAGAATCAAAAAAAGCAACTTATACTGCAAGCTATTGGATAAATAAAGAAAGACCTCCACGCCCAGATGGCAAAATTGACCTGAGAGCTAAAACTACACTTGAAAATTCTGGAGATTATTATTACCTTAACAATAAGGATAAAGTAACAGAGTGGACTTATGAAGTAACAAACGAAAGTAGAATGGAAGAACCTGAATCGAATCTATACCTAGGTAATATTGATAATTACAAAATGGAAAAAAACTTCTACCTAGACAAACTAAGTTTTGATACAAGCAAGCTTACACAATTAGATTCTAGTATTACTTATAAGCTTAGTGCTGTCAATGTAGATACAGGAAAAATAGAAGATTTAGGAGAGAAAAATTTATCAGAAGTTGTCACATTTGCCCCTGAAAAATATATATTGCCAAAGGTAGAATTTAGCAAGGGAGTGACACTTTTAAAAGACGAATCTTTGAAAATGATGATATCAACAAAGGTATTCTCCCAAGACTATGACAACTACGATAATTATAAAAATTGGAAACAAGCCGATAAAGTCACCGATTATGATGTAAAAAATGGTGGGGGCATCTTAACAGACAGAAGATTAAATATAGGAGTAGCTGGATATTTTTATACAAATACAGACAAAGAAGAAAGAATTGATAAGTATGTAAAAAATTCTAGCGACTTTAAAACTTCTGAATGGTCTTTAATGACAATCAAGGCCCTTTTGGGTGAAGTCGGAATGGATCAAGAGCCAAGCTATTCCCATAAATTAAGCGATAGTGATAAGTTTGAAAGCAAAAATGATAGAGTTGTTGCAAATACTGGCGATACTGTCCGTATGGAAATAGATGTTTGGACCAAAATAAAGGCTAAAAACAAAGATGAACTAAAAGCTACCCTAAGTCAAATGGGTCAAAGACAATACATGAAGAACCCTAAGCTTCTAATAGAAGTACCAGACTTTGAGGATACCCTTGATGTAGATATTAAGGTTAAAAGCAGATATGGGTCTGATACAGAATATAAATCTGTAAGTATTACAAAAGATACTCGAGGGGGCAAGGAATATTATGTAGTCCCACTTGATGATCCTAATCTAGGTGAATTTATAGAAGATTTTACAATCCAATATGATGTCACCTTCAAAGACGAAAAAAGACCAACAGGATTAAGTAAGGGTTATAATTTAATCTACGACAACTATGGTAGAAATGCCTTTGTAAATGATATAGGATCAGAAGCTCACTTAGAACATGATGATAGGAATGATTTAAACCAAAACAAAAATACAAAAGAAAATTTCCTATGGGGACTTTATAGAGTAGAATATGGTTCTGCCTTTAAAGTTTTTGGTTCTACAGCTTCTCTAAAACAAAATGAAAAAAATGGAAAAATCAAAGAAGATGATTACTATAACTTCCGTAACATTTCTAACGTTTTCCAATTAGGAGTAGATCATCACTTAGGCTTGGGTATTGAGAACAAGCTTGATAGTTCTATCAAGAGTTTGAGGATGATATATGTCCTAGCTCATAAAGATGATAAGATGCAAATATCAGGCGAACCTCGTAATAGCGGAACAAGGTTGATGCTGACAGGTCCTGTGACCCTTGATACAAGCTCTAAGCAATTTACAAACAATAAGGACGCTAAGTTTGAAATAACCTACTCAACAGCTGAACCAGGAAATCTTGGGGATAACCTAGGAGCAAACTTTGTAGATGAGGGTGAAGTAGGTGATTGGTCCCAAGTTAAGATGTTCCAAGTAAGACTTGTTTCTGGCCAAATTGACCCAATGGAAAAGGCCAAAGGAAAAATGGTCCTATTTAAAGTTCCTGTAGTTAGCGATAAGGAAGAAAATGTCATAGCTAAGGAAGATGGATATATCTATGCAGCTAATAGTTTTGCCTATAGTGCAGATATATCAAGTGGAGCTGCACTAAGTGATCCAAAGTCCTATGTAGAAACTGTAAATAACTATCCAAGATATGAAATAAATAGGACAGTTAAATTTGAAAAAGGTGATGCAGGAGCAATTGATATTAGCAAGGAAAGTCCTACATGGCCATTTTCAGGTTTGGTTCAGAGAAAAGTTAAAAATAAGGAAGCTTGGAAAACTACTATAAAAGATAGTGTTCCAAAGAAATTCTGGAAAATCGCTGATCTTCAAAATAATATAATCATAAAAGGTGCCAATAATTATAAGTGGCTTCCAAAAGATGATGTTACCAAGACATGGCTTGATGGAAAAGATATTAAGGGCCTAGATAGTGAAGAGATAACCAAGGATTTAACTTTTGAAGCCAAGGAAATAATCAAAAAAGAAGATCCAAAAGATGAGCGCTATGTAAAAGTCACCTTCAAGTCAACAGACAAGGGTAAATTTGCAGGCGATAAAGAAGAAATTTCTTACTGGGTACTTAAGGGAACAAAATTTGACGATGCCCTTAGTATAGAAGATTACAATGATAATAAAGAAAAAGTAAAAGTCCTTAAAATACCAGAGCTTACTGTTAATAAAGACGCTCATGATGGTTGGAAAATTGGTGAAACAGACTACAATAAAGAATTATCTGGATATACAGAGACTTTAAATTCTAATATAGAAATAGTCGCCAAGTATAATATTACAACTGTAGGAATAACTTATAAATTTGTAAGTGGTACAACAGGCAAGACACTACCTAAAGGTGTTATGGACCAACTAAATAAGGACGAACTTAAAATAGAAGGAAATATTGGAGAAAAGTTTACGCCAACAACAACATTCTCATCTGTAGAAGATGGCGAAGGCACATGGAACTTTAGTAAATGGGAACCAACAAGCTTAGATCTATCAGAAGATGCTAGTAAAAATACCTTTAAGGGTACCTGGGAATGGAAGAAGAAGGAATATACAGATGATAAGATAATTCCATTCATTCCAGATGAAAATGATCCAGACAAAGAACCTGATAAGGGTAGTGATGACAAAGAAATACCAAAAAAATATATTACAGTCACCTTTAAATCAGAAGATGAAAGTAAAGGTAAGGTGAAAGTCGGGAATAAAGAAGGTGCAGTTGTAAAGGCTAAGGTTGATCCAGATGAGAACTTAGCTAATAGAACTGACATTAAAGCTCTTCCAGAAAACAATTATGGTTTTACTAAGTGGACACCAGAATTAGGAGTAGCTAAAGATAACACTACTAAAGAATACACAGCTCACTTCATCAAGAGTGGTGATGAAATTAAAGAGGGCGATCCAATTCCAGAAGGTTGGCTAAAGGTAACTGTTAAGCAAGATAATGAATCAATAAAAGAAAATACAGTTAAAGAAAAAACTTATGCAGTTAAACCAAAAGGAAAATTAGACCAAGATAAATTCCCAACTCTAGAAAATACAGCCAAGGAAGGATATGAAAATCCTGCTTGGTATAAGGATGAGGAAAAAACATCTACAGCAAATCCTTCTGAAGTTGAAATCACAGCTGATACAACATTTACTGCCAAGGCTTTAGCTAAGACTTTTGATATTAGCTATGAGTTTGTAAGTGGTAATGCAGATAAGACAGAACTCCCTGATGAAGTTAAGAAAAAGCTTAAGACAGATGATTTCACTAAGCAAGCGAAATTTAAAGAGAGTGTTAAAAAACCAGAAACAACATACGAAGCAGTTTTTGATGCCGAAGGAACATGGACCTTTAACTCTTGGTCACCAGAAACCCTTACAATATCAGCGAAAGAAAGTGAAAATAAATTCAAGGGTACATGGACTTGGACTAAGAAAAACTATACAACTGATATAGTTATCCCATATAAACCAGATGAAGATGAACCAGATAAGGGTAGTGATAAGAAAGATATTCCTAACACTTATATTACAGTTACTTTTAAATCTGAAGATGTGAATAAAGGTAAGGTAAAAGTCGGGGATAAAGAAGGTGCTGAGGTTAAAGCAAAAGTCGCACCAGGTACCGATTTATCAAAACTAAAAACCATATCTACAAAACCAGCAGATAATTATGGTTTCACAAAATGGGAGCCAAAGTTTGGTGTAGCAGAAGATGGCAAAACCTATACTGCTTATTTCATGAAGAGTGGTACCGAAATTAAAGAGGGTGATCCAATTCCAGAAGGTTGGCTAAAGGTAACTGTTAAGCAAGATAATGAATCAATAAAAGAAAATACAGTTAAAGAAAAAACTTACGCAGTTAAACCAAATGGAAAATTAGCTGAGGATAATTTCCCAGATCTTGATGGTAAGGCTAAGGATGATTGCGAAAAACCAGCTTGGTACAAGGATGGAGATAAAGATTCTACTAAAGAACCTTGGAATGTAGAAATAAGTAAAGATACTACTTTCACAGCCAAGGCTAGCAAGAAATCTACAAGTCCAACTCCAAAGCCAGAGCCAAAGCCAGATCCAAATCCTACCCCAACACCAACTCCTAAACCAGATCCAAAACCAACACCTGATGGAAATGATAAGGACAAGGATAAGGACAAGGATAAGGACAAGGACAAAACCCATGAGAAGGATAAAGATCCTGACAAGGACAAGACTCCTGGTAAGGAAGATGGAGATCACGAAGAAAATGACAAGCCTGTTCCAACACAAGATGTTATCAGAGTAAATACTGATATAGATAGTGAAGTTCCAAATGGATACAAGAGAGTTTATTTTGACCCAACCAAGGATGGTTACCTAAGATATAACCCAACCTTTGCTAGGGGAGAGATAATTGCCTTTGATATCCGAGAGACTATCACATGGGGCGAGGCTAAGAGAGCTGAGAAGGGATTAGTTGTACCAACAGCTACCCATGTTGACAAGAACTACAAGTTTAAGACCTGGTCACCAAACTTACCTGCTGACGATGTAATTGTAGAATCTGCAACCTACACTGCAGTCTATGAAAAAATCGAAAAAGCTAAGGGCATAAAGAAAAATAGGGCACCAAGAACAGGTGTTACTGGTATTGGTATGGTTGGTATAATAGGTGGAGCAGCTGCCATAGGTCTATACTTTACTAAAAAGAAAAAATAAGACTAAGTTCGAGAAATAAGGCACTAAGCTAAGGCTTGGGCCTTTTTCTTTTGGGAAATTTTGAGAAAATAGTTTTACTTTTTGTTATAATAGAAATATAAAATAAAGGAGATTGTTATGAAGCTAGAAATTTGCATAGATTCTTTTGATGGAATGATTGGGGCCTATTTTGGTGGGGCTGATAGGGTTGAAATTTGTTCGGCTTTAACTCTTGACGGTCTCACTCCAGATCCTGGCCTTGTAGATATTTGTTGTGAGTATGATAATATAGAAAAATTTGTCATGGTAAGACCAAGACCTGGACATTTTACCTATGATGATTTTGAAATTGGACAAATGAAGGCGACAATAATTGCTTTTAAGGATAAACCGATAGATGGCTTTGTCCTAGGAGTTCTTGATTCTGAGGGTAGGCTTGATATAGAAACTATGAAGGAGCTTGTATATTTAGCTTTTCCAAAGAAGGTTGTTCTCCACAGGGCTTTTGATTATTCAATCGACGGTGAGGAAAAAATCGAGGAACTAATCAAAATGGGAGTAGATAGGATTCTTACCTCAGGCAAAAAACCAAAAGCTGTTGAGGGTTTGGATTTGATCAGGGATTTACAAGCCAAATACGGAGAAAGAATCGAAATTATGGCAGGCTCTGGAGTTAACCATGAAAATATAAGAGAGATTTACGAGAAAACTCATATAGAAAATTTCCACTTGTCAGCATCCTATACAGGCCAAACTGAAATTGACTACGATAATTTTGGTGAAGCTTTTGATGACTATAGGTGGACTAGTTCAGGTCTTGTTGAAGCAGCAAGACAGGTTATAGACGGTCTAAAAAAATAAAAATTGTGATTTGAGTCATAGTAAATTCTATGATTTTTGTTAAAATTATATTTAGATAAGGAAAAATGTTATATAGTTTTATAAAAAGGAGATATTATGATTAAAGATAGCAAAATTATTTTAGTTGGCGATGGGGCAGTAGGTTCATCTTTTGCCTACGCCTCAACAATTTTAGGCATTGGTAGGCAGCTTGGAATTATAGATTTGAATGAAGATAAGGCAGAGGGCGATGCCATGGACCTCTCAGATGCTCTTTCTTTTACCAAACCAAAGGAGATTTTTAAGGCTGATTATGCTGACTGCAAGGATGCGGAAGTTGTTGTAATTACAGCAGGTGCCCCACAAAAACCAGGCGAGACTAGGCTTGATTTGGTGGATAAAAACCTAAAGATTTTCAAGGATATGATAGGAAAGATTAAGGATTCTGGTTTTGAAGGAATTTATGTAGTTGCTTCAAACCCTGTAGACATTCTAACTTATGCCACATGGAAATATTCAGGAGCACCAGCAGAAAAGGTAATCGGATCTGGTACAAGCCTTGATACTTCAAGATTTAAAAAAGAGATTGCCTCTCTAATAGGAATTGACCCAAGAAGTGTGGATGCCTTTATCCTTGGCGAGCATGGGGACACAGAGTTTCCTGTTTGGTCCCACACAAATGTAGGTGGACTTCCAATCTATGAATGGGTAGCCAACCATTCAGAAGTTGATGAAATGGCTCTTTTAAATACTTTTGAAAAGGTAAAAAATGCTGCCTATGAGATTATAAACAAAAAAGGTGCAACCTTTTATGGTATAGGCATGGCCCTTGCAAGGCTTGTAGAGTCTATTATAAATGATGAAAATTCTGTATATTCAACTTCATCCTACCTTGATGGAGAGTATGGACAAAAAGACATTTTCATCGGTGTTCCATCAGTCATAGGCAAGGACGGAGTTAAGTGGGTAATAGATGTGCCACTTACCGATACAGAAAAGGAAAGAATGAAAGAATCAGCATCCACCCTTAGAAATGTAATGATTAAGGCTGGTCTTGTCGAAGAAAAATAATAAAAAATAAGGGAGTAGTTTCCTACCCCCTTATTTTTGTGCATAGTAAATTATTTTATTAAGGAATGACAATTATCCTTTGTGGGATGTGCGTTAGTTTATCTAACACAGAGCCTATTTAAATCCCTAGGGCTCTTATATATAAGCTTATAAGATTTTTTAATCTTATTGTAAGCTTCAAACAATTTGATTTTCTCGTCTTTTTTGGCATAAACTTTCCAGTAGCCATTAACGAGAAATTTATCCCCCTTATTTTCTATAAAACCAACTACGTCCTCATAGGGGTAGCCAAGAAAAATACCTATTTCGTGGGGGAAGGATTCTTTTTTGAACCTAAACTTTAAGTGCTTGATACACTGGTCTAGGTCGCCTGTCTTATAACCTAGGGAGGTCAGGAGAGTCTTCACCTTTGTTTGGTTCAAAACATAGGTTAGCTTTTCTGGCCTATAGGCATAAATCTGAGCGGAAGATTCGTTTTCTTTAAGTATTTCCACGTACATATTTTTCTTGTTAAGTACTTCATTCCACTCAGAAACCATTTTTTCTATATCTATTTTATCGATATTTTTAAAAGTAAATAAATTTGCGAGTTTTTTATTAGCTAGGGTTTGTGATGCGTAATTAACCAACAAAAATTCGTTCATTTTTATTTTAGAGCGTTAGCTAAGTCTGAAGCGGCCCTTCTGCATTCTTTTAAAGCATCATCATCTGGATAATCATAAGCGATTAGACCATCACAAACTAAGTTGATACCATCACCTTCGCATCTTTCTTGCCAAGTATGCATCCATTCACCTTCAGCCCATTCATAAGAACCAAAAATTAGAACTGGTTTATCAGCAAGTGATTTTTCTACACTTTCAAACATTGGTTCAAATTCGCTTTCTTCAAGTTCTTCAGATCCCATAGCTGGGCAACCAAAAGCAAAACCATCGTAATTTGCTACATCGCCTTCGCTAAAATCTGAACAACTAATAACGCTTGTTTCTATTTCGGAATTTTTTAGTTCATCTGCTATTTCGTTTGCCATAGCTAGAGTGTTACCTGTACCTGACCAATAAACTACTGCTACTTTTTTCATGTGTTTCTCCTTAATTTGATTTCATAATTTATGATATTAATAATCCTTATCAATATATATGAGATTGATAATCCTTATCAACGTCTAATCTAATAATAAACTATTGTTTGATAATTGTCAAGCATTTTTTTATTTTTTTATTTAAAAATTTTAAATGTCTAATTTTCAATATTTATTTAATTTATTATGTAAATAAAGAGGGAAAAAATTCTAGGGAGATAGATAAGACTACAAAATTTTGGCAATAAATAAGAGCTTAATAAAAAAATATATATGAATTATATTATTTCGAAATTTGAATTATTTTTATACAGGTGTATTATAAAGTGAGGGCATAAAAAATAAAAGTTAATAATCATGAAGTTAAGACTTATATAATCGAATAAAACTAAAATGAATATTGAGATTATCAATTTAATAATAAAGCAAAAATAATATAATATAAATTATACTTTATTTTTTGCTATGAATTAATTGTTAAAATATAAGGTAAAAAAGATTTTGCTAAATAAAATCCTATTTTATTGAAATTATTTAAAGTCTTAGCTTATCTTTTTTGGTCCTATTTAGAAAGGAAGTTAGTAATGAAAAAAATATCAAAATTTATTTCATACCATCCTAGGTTGGTACTTTTGGTGATGACTATTTTACTAATACCATCATGGATTGGCTATAAGTCCACGGGGGTAAACTATGATATCTTATCATATTTGCCAGCAAATCTTGAGTCTACTCAAGGCCAGGAGATCCTTGATAAGGACTTTAAGAATGCCTCTACGGGCATGCTTATCTTGAAGGGTACTGACCACGATGCAGACAAGTTAAAAGAAGAAATTTTAGAAATAGACGGAGTAGAAGATGTAATTTCAAAATCTTCAATTGTAGGTGATACAGTTCCGAGCGAATTTTTGCCCGATGAGATAAGAGATTCTTTTTATGCAGAAGATTCGACTCTGTTAATGGTTAAATTTTCAGAATCCTCTTCGTCTTTTAAGACTATGGAGGCAATTGATCAGATAAGGGCTCTTGAGTCTAAGGAAAAATACCTAAGTGGAATTTCTTCCTTGGTTAAGGATACTAAGGATTTAATCGATAGGGAAACTCCAATTTATGTTGCTCTTGCAGTTGCTTTGGCCCTTGTAGTTTTATCTTTGGCCAATGAATCAACTATTATCCCATTTCTCTTTATGCTAAATATTGGTTACGCTATTTTGTATAACTTTGGGACAAATATATTTTTGGGAGAAATTTCTTATATAACTAAGGCAATTGCAGCTGTTTTACAGTTAGCTGTTACAACAGACTATTCGATTTTCCTCTACCATAGGTACGTAGAAAAGAAAAAGAAAAATGAAAGTAATAATGAGGCCATGGCTAAGGCAATTGATTCGACTTTAGCATCAATCTTTGCCTCATCTCTTACAACTTTCGCAGGATTTCTAGTACTTTTATTGATGCAGTTAGGTTTAGGTAAGGATATAGGGCTTGTAATGAGCAAGGGAGTGCTCTTAGGACTTATTTCAACAGTTGTAGTCTTGCCACCAATGATTCTCCTTGCTGAAAGACTTGTAAATAGGTTTAACCACAAAGTTTTACTCCCAGATTTTTCAAGGACAGCAAGATTTACAATAAAACATAGGAAAAAACTTTTTATAGTATTTTTACTTTTGTTTATACCAGCTGTCTACGGGGCAAGAAATACAAATCTTTATTACAACTTGGACAGGTCACTCCCACAAGATTTAGACTCGATTGTTGCCCTAAACAAGATGAAAAAAGACTACAATATGGCATCAAGCCACTTTATAGTAGTAAAGGAAGACCTTTCGAAAACAAGTGTAAATTCAATGATAGAAGAAATTGAAGATGTGGATGGGGTAAATAATGTTCTAAGTGTGAATTCTATGACAGGTTTAACTATTCCAAGCGAAGTCCTACCTGAAAAATTAAAGCAAAACTTCGTTCAAAATGGCTATCAGATGATAATGGTTAATTCAGAATACCAAACAGCGTCAAATGAGGTCAATAAGCAAGTTTCTGAAATTGATAAGATTGTAAAAGCCCACGATCCTGATGGCAAACTTACAGGTGAGGCAGTTTTGACAAAAGATTTGACAATCCTATCTGACAGGGATTTTAAGATGGTAAATATCGCTTCAATTATAGTGGTATTTTTAATCATCGCTTTAGTTTTCAAGTCATTTGCAATTCCGATTGTTCTAATAGCAGCCATCGAACTTGCGATTTTCATAAATATGGGAATCCCATTCTATTTTGGACACACAATTCCTTTTATCACTTCGATAATTATAGGTGTAGTCCAATTAGGTTCAACCATTGATTATTCAATACTGATGATGGATAGGTTTATTTTTGAATATAAAAAGCACAAAGACCTTGATAAGGCGCTTGACCTATCGGTTAGGGAAACATCAAAATCAATAGTTACATCTGCCCTTTCATTTTTCGCAGCAACTATTGGTGTAGGTATTTACTCAAAGATGGAAATTGTATCTACTATTTGTATTTTCTTGGCTAGGGGTGCGATAATTTCAATGCTTGTAATTATCATCTTCTTACCAGCCATAATAGGAGTCTCAATACCATTTATTGAAAAAACTACAAAAGGATTTAAGGAAGGAAAAGAAAATGAATAAAAAATTTGTAAAAGCACTCGCAGTTTTAAGTGTAAGTTCTATACTTGGAGGAAATATCGCTTTTGCTAGTGAGGCTAAAACTTATAAAAATGAAACTGTTTATGTTACAAAAGAAGCGGGCAAGGTCACTGATCAGACTGTCTCAGTTTGGATAAATAAGGACGGAAAAAAAGAAATTAAGGATAAGTCAGACCTAAAAGAGATTAAAAACCTTGAAACTGACGAAAAAATCGAGGCCAAGGACGGTTTTATCGATATAAATTCTAAAGATAAAGACTTTTATTACCAGGGTAAGACTGACAAGGACTTGCCAGTGGATGTGCAAATAAGATACGAATTAGACGGCAAGGCCATTAATTTTAAGGACCTAGAAGGAAAATCCGGCAAGCTTAAAGTCACAATTATAGCTCACAATAAGGTGAAAGAAAGCCTAAAATCGGGCAAGGCAATTTATGCCCCATATCTTGTAATGACTGAGATGACCTTTGCAGATGATCAGGTAAAAAATATAGAGGCTGTTTCAGCAAAAATTGTTAAAGACGGTAAAAATCAAATTGTTGTTGGAGTCCTTGCTCCAGGTCTAAGGGAAAATTTTGCTGGTCTTTTGGGTGATGAAAAGCTTGATAAGTTTAAGGATCAGATTGAAATTGTAATGGATGTGGAAAATTTTAAACCAGGCGAAGCTTATGTTGTAATAACAAATGAAATCTTCCAAGACGGCAAAAGCCTAGGCTCTTTTGATGACTTGGAAGGTGGACTTGATGAGTTAACAGCAAATGCAGGAAAGCTTGTTGATGGTTCAGAAAAGCTAAAAGATGGAAGTAAAAGCCTTAATAAAGGAATTTCTACCCTTGCTGATGAATCTGAAAAATTATCTGCAGGATCTGAGAAGTTAATTGCTGGTTTTGATCAAATGAGCGGAGCCTTTGCAAGCTTGCCAGAAAAAATAGGACCAATGGAAACTGCCATCTCTGCCCTAGATAAGGGAGGGGCCAATTTAAATCAGGGTCTTAACCAATATACAGGTGGTATTTCTGAGATAAATTCAAAAATGGGTGATTTGATGGATGGTGCAGACCGTCTAAACCAAGGAGCAATCAACTTAAATACAGGGATTGAAAGGCTTAGCCAAGGAAGTAAGGAACTTAGAGATAAATTATCCCAAGACGCCGGAGGAAGTGATTTAAGAGAATTTGCGACTTCTTTAAAGGCTCTTAAAGCAGGCATTGATGACTTTAGTGGGAATATAAGCCCTATGGCTGAATTTTTAGAAAGATTAAATCAAGGCTTAAAATCAGCTAGTGACTCTTCAGAAAAAATATCAAAATCCCTAGCTGAATTAAGTGTTGCGGGAGAAAATTCACCAAATACCGAAGAGGTAATATCAAATATTAATAAAAATGCTGCTGGTCTTGAAAATCAAATAGCAAGTCTTGAGGCAAAAAATACTGATGGGTCTTTTACAAGTGAAATTGAAAACCTAAGGGCAATTAAAAATGAACTTTATGGTCAAAGTCAAAAGCTAGGTGCCAGTGCAAAGGTAAATGCAGAAATTTACGCTGGTTTAAAAAACTTAAGCGGAGCATCAAATGAGCTTACAAGTGGCCTTAACAAATTAAGTCTGGGTCTTGGAGAGATGAGCGAAAAGCTTGGTGGATCTAAAGATGGCTTAGAAGAAGCATCAGTCAAATTAGGAGCAGGTATAGAAAAAGTTGAAAGTGGCTTATCTGATTCCGACCTAATGAAATTAGGTAAAGCCCTAAGCCAACTTGATGAGGGCTTAGATAAGTTAAAGGAAGGTTCTGAGAACCTAGTAGCTGGCACAGAAGCCAATAAAGAAGGTGTTAAAAAACTAGGTGCTGGTTTAAATTTATTAGATTCAAAATCAGCTGACCTAAGAGAAGGTTCAGAAAAATTATCCGGTGGTCTTAGCGAATTTAAGGAAAGGTCCAAGGCTTTAAGTGAGCTTGGATCAGTAAATGATAAGGCCTTGAATCCAATGGCCAAGGGTCTTTCTGATTTAAATAAGGGAATACTTAACCTAAGAGCTGGTGCCCTCAAATTACAAGAAGGGTCAAATACTTATAATGAAAAATACGAAGAATTTGACTCAGGACTTAGGAGATACAAGGCAGAAGGAATTGATAAGTTAGCTGGTAAAACCGGAGACATCAAAGAAATAGGAGAAATCCTAGACCAAATGTCAAATCTTGCCAAGAAAAATAATTCAATATCAGGCTCAACTGATGATATTGAAACAAGATCAAGGATAATAGAGAAAATTAGATAAAGGATTGATATTGAAAAATTCAGGAAAACCTATATAATAATACCAAGAGAAGCCACCTCTTACAAAGCTGAGTATGAGAACCAATTATTACTCACCAAAAAAGACGATAGCTGGTGACTATCGTCTTTTTGATTTACTTGTAGATATGATCTAAATATTTGTCTAAAATAATTAGAATTATTCCTACAAGTAGCGGAAAATAAAAATTTTCCAAAAGTAGTTGAATAATTTTGTGACTCATCTCCCTCCACCTAATAAAATATGGTGTTAGGCAATTTTATTATATCATATAAAATAAGGGAAGAGAGATTTCGATAAAAAATATAAAAATTTTCAATCAAAAACTGCCAGTATATTTGGCAGTTATTTTTATTCTTCTACAAAGGTGATTTTACCTTCTTCTAATTTTGCTATTCTTGCTAGGGAATAGATGTCTATGTCCATTTCCTCTACAAGTTGTCTACCTTCGCTGAAGGATTTTTCGATTACGATTCCAAGGCCTGCTGGGTTTGCTCCGGCTTGTCTGATTATTGCAACCATGCCTTTGGCAGCTTGACCATTAGCCAAAAAATCATCGATCATGAGGATATTTTCGCCTTCATGAAGGAAGTTTTTTGATACTATTAATTCATTTGTGACTTGTTTGGTAAATGAATATACGCTTGAATGATAAAAGTCATCGCCTGTTGTGAGTGATTGTCTTTTTCTAGCAAAAACACAGTCAACTTCAAGCTCAAGGGCTGTAGCAAGGGCTGGTGCTATACCAGATGATTCTACAGTTAGGACCTTATCTATTTTTTTGTCTCTAAAGTAGTTTGCAAATTCAATTCCCATCTTGTGAATTAATTTAGAGTCTATTTGTTGGTTTAAGAAAGAGTCTACCTTCAATATGTTTGGTCCAATAACAATCCCGTCTTTAAGAATTCGTTCTTCTAATTCTTTCATCATGTCTCCTTATATTAAAATTCTCAATTTCCACTATGTACTTTAAATAATTATAATCTTTCCCCACAAAATAGTCAATTTTTTTATGTTGTGGAAGAATTTGATTGAATATGATTGACTATGATTGAATTTGATGTTATAATATCACTATGATATTAGAAAAACGCTTTGAAATAATTTTAGATATTCTAAAAAAAGAAGAAGCTGTGTCAAATAAATTTTTAACTGACAAGCTAGGTGTTAGTGAATCTACCTTGAGGCGTGACTTGTCCTATCTTCAAGATATGGGCAAAATTACGAGAGTCCATGGGGGAGCAGTCTTAAATAATATTGCCGCAAGTGAGTTAAATTTTGCTGACAACCAAAAAAGTAAATTGGCGGAAAAATCCCAAATCGGCAGGAAGGCTGCAAGGCTAATAGGATCTGCTAAGTTTATCTACATAGATGCAGGCTCAACTTGCAATGAGCTTATTGACTATCTAATGATAGGTCAGGAAATAACTGTAGTTACCAATGGATTAATGCACGTTGATAAATTAATTAGCAAAAATATTCCGACTATTATCCTTGAAGGCAATCTTAAAGCTGAAACCAAGGTGACTACTGGCCCAAAGACACTTGAATCCATAGGTAAGTATAACTTTGATTTAGCCTTTATAGGTGCTAATGGATTTGATGAAAGGGGTTTTTATACGGCTGATGTAAACGAAGCTATGGTAAAGGCTAAGGCTATTGAAAATTCTACTAGGGCCTATGTGTTGGCAGATACATCAAAGGAAAATATAAAATATTTTGCAACCATAGCTACTAGGGATGAAATCAAGTTAATTACGGAGGAAGAATGATTTATATAATAACAACTAACCCTGCCATTGACTACATCTTGAGATTTGATAAATTTGAAGATGGAGCAACAATTAGGGCTATTGAAGACGAAAAATACCCAGGTGGCAAGGGAATTATGGCAAGCAAGATTATCCACAATCTCGGAGCAAAGTCGGTAAATCTTGGCTTTGTAGGAGGTTTTATAGGTGAATATATAGCAGGTGCTATAAAAGACTTGGGACTTGCTGAAAATTTCGTAAGAATTAAGGAAAATTCAAGAATAAATGTCAAACTAAAATACGATAAAGAAACAGAAATAAACGCCAAGGGGCCAAAGATTTCTAAGGCAGAAGTTGAGAAATTTTTTGCTAGTTTATCTGATGTGAAAAAAGACGATATTATTGTTATATCTGGGTCTTTGCCATATTCACTTGATTCCGATTTTTATAAGGAAGTCATAGAAAAAACCGAGGCAGACTTCACTATAGATATAGCAAATAAGAAGCTATTAGAATATTTGACTTACAAACCCCTCTTGGTTAAGCCAAATGAGGAGGAATTGGGAAAAATTTTCCAAACTGAGATAAACAATGATAATTTAGTTAAATATGCTAGGAAGTTAAATGAGCTTGGTGCTAAAAATGTAATTGTTTCACTTGGGGCAAAGGGTTCGATTTTTGTAGATGAAAATCACGCTTATAGGGCAAAGCCAATTGATGGTAAGCTTGTAAATTCAGTAGGATCTGGAGATTCTATGGTGGGCGGTTTTGTCTATGGAATGGTAAATGACTATGAAAAAATCGACGCCTACAAACTCGCAGTTGCCTGCGGAACAGCGACAGCCTTTAGTCCCGATATAGCCGAAAGAGATATGATTGACGAAATATTAAAAAAAGTAGAGGTGGAAGAAATTGGAAATTAGAGATTTATTAAAAAAAGACCTGATGGTTTTAGACCTAAAGGCAGAGAGCAAAGAAGAAGCAATCAAAGAAATTGCAAACAAGTTTTTTGAAAAAGGCTATGTAAAAAGTGCAGAAGATTTTGCAGATGGCCTAAGGGAAAGGGAAGCCCAAGGATCAACAGCCCTTGGTGAATCAGTTGCTATTCCTCACAGCAAAAATAAAACTGTAATCGAACCAGCAGTCCTATTTGCTAGGAAAAAGACAGGTCTTAACTACGACGCCCTAGATGGGATGCCAACAGAAATCTTCTTTGCTATAGGAGCCCCAGATGGGGAAAACAACCTCCACGTTGCAACTCTTGCAGAATTATCTAAGATGATTATGAAAGAGGGTTTCATAGATGACCTAAAAAAGGTTAATAGTGAAGATGAAGTCTACGATGTAATCGATAAATACACTGAAAAGGAAAACCCAGTCCAAGAAACACCAAATATGCAAGAAGGAAAATCAAAAATCAACCTACTTGCTGTAACAGCCTGCCCTAATGGTATAGCCCACACCTACATGGCTCAAGAAGCCTTAGAAAAAGCTGCTAAAGCTAGGGGATTAAATATCAAGGTTGAAACTAATGGGTCTGATGGAATTAAAAATAGGCTCACAGCCGAAGAAATTGAGAAGGCAGACGCAATAATAATTGCAGCTGACAAAAAAGTAGAAACTGCTCGATTTAATGGCAAGAAAGTAATACAAAGATCAGTTTCAGACGGTATAAGAAAGGCAGACGACCTTGTAGATAGAGCCATCAAGGGCGAAGCCAATATCTATCACGAAGAGGGCGGCTCAAATCAAACTTACAAAGAAGAAAGCCAATCAATCAGCCAAAAAATTTATGGTGATCTTATGAATGGTATTAGCCATATGCTACCATTTGTAATTGGCGGTGGTATCTTACTTGCGATTTCCTTCCTCTTTGAGAGATTTGTAGGCGATAAATCGACAGTATTCACCTTCCTTAACGGACTTGGAGGAGATGCCTTTAGCTTTTTGATTCCAATCCTTGCAGGCTATATTTCTTATTCCATAGCTGACAGGCCAGGCCTCATGCCAGGTATGGTTGCGGGTCTTATGGCAAGCCGTGGGGCAGGTTTTATTGGAGGTCTAATAGGTGGTTTTATAGCTGGTTTCGTTGTAAACTTCCTTAAAAAAGCCACAAGAAATCTTCCAAAATCAGTCGAAGGCTTAAAGCCAATGCTAATTTACCCTGTATTAGGACTTCTACTTGTAGGAGCAATCATGTTCTTTGTTGTAGACCCAGTATTTACAGGTGTTAATAATTTTATTAATAAGTGGTTGACTAGTTTATCTGGCACAAATATGGTTCTTCTTGGAGCCCTTCTTGCAGGAATGATGGCAATTGACATGGGTGGTCCAATTAATAAGGCAGCTTATGCCTTTGCAATCGGCGCTTTTACAGACACTGGAATCGGAACTTTCATGGCAGCTGTAATGGTTGGAGGAATGGTGCCACCAATTGCCATTGCTCTTGCAACAACATTATTCAAAAATAAATTTAATGAAGAACAAAAGAAAACTACAATTACCAACTACATCCTAGGTGCATCCTTCATCACAGAGGGAGCAATCCCATTTGCGGCAGCTGAGCCACAGACAGTACTTCCTTCATGCGTAATAGGATCATCCATAGCAGGCGCTATCGTAGGCTACTTTGGAGTAAGCGCTCCAGCTCCACATGGCGGAATCTTCATCCTTCCAGCCATGGGATCTTTAAACCAAGCCCTATTATTCGTAGGAGCAGTTGTAATCGGAGCTATAATCGGCGGTCTAATCTTTGGTACAATCAAGAAAAAACCAGAAGAAATTGCAGCCTAAGATTAGATGATAAAAAAATAAGAAATTAAAGATATCAGAAGCAAGCCTTCTGGTATTTTTTTGCCCATAAAAATGCATTATTATTTTTCTGGCTTATAATATCTATAAAAGCATCAAAGGAGAGAATATGAATAAAGCTGCAATCTTGCACATGAGTGAGAGTTTTATGGCTTATGCCATAAGTCTTGATGAATTAAACATAAGGCTTAGGGCTGATAAAAAAGATAAGTTAGATGTTAGCCTTCTTTATACTTATAAATGCGATGATCCACGCCTTTGGCAAGAAGTCGGGATGGAAAAAACTTTTGAAGATGGGTGTTTTTCCTACTATGAAACAGACTTTAAACTTAGGGACAAACGATTTGCCTATGTATTTAAGGTCGCAGATGAAAATGAAACTTATTATTTAAGTGAAAATGGTCTAGAAGAAACCTATGATTTTCAGAATTTCTATTTCACATCTTTTCACATGCCTTATATCCACGAAGCTGATTTTTTCGAGCCTGTGGAATGGGTGAAAGACGCGGTATTTTATCAGATATTTCCAGAAAGATTTAGGAGGGGAGATTTTTCCAAGGATGACTCCTATATTAATCAAGCCTGGGAAGATTTACCAAAACCAAATTCTTTTGTAGGTGGGGATATAAAGGGAATTATAGAAAAACTTGACCATATCAAGGATTTGGGAGTAAATACCTTATATTTAACACCGATTTTCATATCCCCAACCAATCACAAATACGATACTATAGATTATTTTGAAATTGATCCGCAATTTGGAGATAAAAATGATTTTAGAAAGCTTGTAGAAAAGGCTCACAGCCTAGGCATAAGGATAGTTTTAGACGCTGTCTTTAACCATATGTGCCATGAAAATCCTATTTTTAAGGATGTAAGGGAAAGGGGTAAGGAGTCAAAATATTACGATTGGTTTTATATAGATGGGGACAAGGCTGATACAGAAAAAATAAATTACGAGACCTTCGCCCACGTTTATAATATGCCAAAGCTTAAAACATCTAATAAAGAAGTACAGGATTATTTAATAAAAATCGGAAAGTATTGGATAGAAGAATTTGATATTGATGGCAGGAGGCTTGATGTGTCAGATGAAGTAAGCCATGATTTTTGGAAGAAATTCAGGAAGGACATCAAAGCCTGTAAGGCTGATGCTGTTATAATCGGTGAAAATTGGCATAATGCTGAAAGTTTCTTGAGAGGCGATGAGCTTGATTCCATAATGAACTACGCCTTTACTAATACTTGTCTTGATTATTTCAAGGGAAAAATTTCCGCACAGGAAGTAAGTGATAAGCTAAATATGATTATTATGAGAAATAGAGACCAGGCAAATAGGATGATGCTTAACTTCCTAGATACCCACGACACACCTAGATTTATCACTGAAATTGGCGGGTCAATGGAAAAACTCCTAGCTGCCCTTGCCCTTAGTGCAGTTTATATGGGGGCAAATTGCCTTTATTATGGGACAGAAGTAGGACTCGAAGGAAAGGGAGATCCTGATTGTAGGAGAGCTTTCCCTTGGGAAAAATTAGATGAAAACAAGGATTTATTAGGAAAAATTAAAAAAATCCTAGCCATCAAAAAACACCGAACTATAAAAAATGGTGACATAAAAATTTATAGCCAAAATGGACTTCTAATTGTAGATAGATTTACTAAGGAAAAATCCTTGAGTCTGGCTATTAACCTAGAAAGCCAAAGGGAATTTGACCTTTCGGATAAGAAAATTTTACTTGCTCATAATTATAAAAATAAAAAATTTGGTCAAGGAAGTTTTGTAATTTGGGAAAATTATTAAAAATTCTAGCCTAGGATATTTAGGATAGATGGTGAGCGTTTGCTAATTTTATAAGCTTATCTTGCTTATTTTTTTCCTAGGATTTAAAGGTAAGATTATTAGTTGAAAAGAAAAATATAAGGAGAATTTATGGAAAAGGACCTTAGGCCTAATCAAATTTTAGAAAAGGCAAGTGATGTCTATGAGAAAAAAGCTAGACAAAATATCAAAAAACCTTAGTTTTATCATTTATAGCAGGGATTTTTATCGCTTTAGGTGCAGTAGCATCTACCCTCGCATCTTTCAATTTATTGGCAGATCCAAATAAAATTGGCCTTGGAAAACTCATACAAGGATTGACTTTTACACCTGGATTAATATTTGTTTTGCTAGCTGGCGGAGAACTTTTTACAGGCAACAACCTCATGGTAATTTCCTTTTTAGATAAGAAAATTTCTGTGGGAGACCTTTTAAAATCGTGGCTTATTGTATATTTTGGTAATTTTATAGGATCAATATTCGTAGCATTTTTAATTTATAAGTCAGGTCAGTGGCAATTAGCAGATAATGACTTGGCTGCTAGGGTGATTCTAATCGCAAATCAAAAGATAAATTTTAGTTTTAGTCAAGGAATAATCTTTGGAATTTTTTGCAATTTTTTGGTTTGCTTAGGCGTATGGATGTCACTTGGGGCAAAGGATTATGTGGGCAAAGTTCTTTCTGCGGTTTTTCCTGTTGTAGCCTTTGTGATTTCTGGATTTGAGCATAGCATTGCTAATATGTACTATATACCAGCTGGCATTTTTGCAAAGAATATCCCAGCTTTCATTGAAAAAACTGGATTAAGCCTAGATGAGCTTTCTGGTCTTAACTTTTTAAATATGGTTACCAAGAATTTAATACCAGTTACACTTGGAAATATCATTGGTGGAGTAATTTTGGTTGGACTTTTATATTTCATAGCCTATAAAGAAAAGGAAAATTAGGATGGAAAAAGATTTGATAGGAACCAGGAGGTTTTATCACAAGATAGCCGAACCTGCTTGGTTAGAATTTAAAACCACAATAAATATTATCAAAGATTTAAAAAAATTGGGCATAGGTGATATAAAATATGGGAGAGAAATTCATAAGGAAGATATGATTTTTGGAAAGCCTTCCGAAGAAAAAATAAAATCCTACGCTCAAAGTGTTAAAACAAAAGAAGATTTTGATATTTCTGAGATTTTAATGGGTTATACTGGTTTGATTGCTACTATTGATACGGGAAAACCTGGCAAGACCTTTGCTTTTCGCTTTGATATAGACGCTATGCCCATAAAGGAAAGTACCGATAAGTTTCACAAACCATATAGGGAAGGATTTGCTTCGGAAAATCCAGCTGCCATGCACGCCTGTGGCCACGATGGTCACTTATCCATGGGGATTTTTCTCGCTAAATGGAT
>NZ_CAUPHG010000019.1:0-23941 GCF_963510915.1 uncultured Anaerococcus sp.
ATTACCCAAAATTTTACCTGCAAAATAGTCCTTGGCCGATACTGATGAAAAGATAAATTCAATCATCTTTGAGCCTTTTTCTGTTGCTATATCAACGACTAGGATATTTGAGTACATGATTAGCATAAAATACATGAACATCAAAAGGATAAAGTAGGATGCATAGACAATGAGGCTTTTGCCCCTGTCAAGCTGGTTGATTTTGACATCTGCCTTGGTCGAAAAAATCCCAACTTGTTTTTCATTTAGGCCTGCATTTTTAATGTTAATAGCATTTTGGATCTCATTTGCAAGAAGGGGCAATTTTGAAAGAGCCTTACCGTCCATTGTTTTGGTCTCGATAGTAAGTTTTACCTGGCCCTTTGATTCAGAAATTTCTCCGTAAGACTCAATTTTCTCTGCCTTTAAGGCATCTTCTGCCGCATCTTTTGAAACTAGTTTATATTCATTTTCCATTCCCTTAAAGAAAGGGCTAATATTTTCATCTGCCACTATTTGATATTTATGACCGTCACTGCCAAGCTTGGCCTGATCTGACTTTGCTAGGAAATAATTAATCCCCACAGGCACTAGCATGACAAGGATTGGCACAAAAACCATGGCCCAAAAGGCAGGTGATTTTATTTGTTTTTTGAAAGAGTCTAGGGCTACTATTAATTTTCTATTCATTTTCTTCCACCTTTCTGGCAAAGATTTCATTTAGGCTTGGTGGCTCTTGGCTAAACATTTCAAGGTAGCCAAGTTTTTCTACAAGTTTATCAAAAATTCCCCTGCCATCTGCTTCATTTTCTAACCTTATTGTCCAAAGATTACCATCTCTCTTAACATCATATTGAGGGAAAATCTCTGATAAATTCTCTTCTGTCCTGACTTTTACAAGATCTTTTTCATAAGAATTTCTAATCTCATTTGGTGAACCCTTTAGGACAATTTTTCCATTTTTTAACATTATGAGCCTGTCGCAAAGGTATTCGACATTTTCCATGTTGTGGGATGAGAAAATTATAGTTGTGCCTTCTTCGTTAATTTCCTTAATTATTCCCATCAAGAGATTGGCATTGTATGGGTCAAGACCTGAAAAAGGTTCATCTAAAATTAGAAATTCCGGCTTGTAGATAAGGCTTGCCAAAAGCTGGACTTTTTGCTGGTTGCCCTTAGATAGGGATTTTATTTTATCATCCAGACTTCCTTTTATTTCAAAACGATCAAAGTAGGTTTGTAAGGTCTTTTCATCGAGGTTTCTCATTTGGTTGAGCCTTGCGAAAAATTTCACCTCTTCCCTAATTGTTTTCTTTGGTGAAAGCGAGCGTTCTTCTGGGAGAAAGCCAATTTTTTCTAGGGGAATATCTGCCATTGGACTTCCTTCGTAAAGGATTTCCCCGTCAAAGTGGTCGTAGAAATTCATCATAGAGCGAAAAAGGGTAGATTTGCCCGCCCCATTTTGGCCGATAACTCCGAAAAGTTCGCCTTTTTGTACTTCAAAAGTCACGTCATCAAGAGCCTTTAAGTCTCCGAAGTTTTTAGATAAGTTTTTTATTTCAATCATTTGTCTCTCCTGCAAAACCGTTAGTTAATATCCCTACCAAGGTTGGTATTAGGACAATTAGGGCAATTATAGGACTTATTTCTTCGTACAAAGCTGAGCAAAATAGGATTATGATGATCACTAATTGACAAATTATCATTCGCTTAAAGGCTAGGTAGCCTTTTTTGTAGTATCTCAATTTGTCCCTCTCGTCAGATTCAGCCAGGTATTTTTTATCAAAGAAAATATCAAAGGCCTCAGTTTTTCTTTCTGGTTCAATTTTTTTTGTAAGTTTATAAGTCAAATAGAACAAAAATACATTTATAAAGGTAAAGATTATCAAAATACTTGTTAGGATTATGGCATCTTCTAAAAGATTGTGGCTAAACTTGACTCTATTATATAGGATGATTATAAAAGATAAGAGAGTAAAAAGTCCCGCATCTCTCATAGAGTGTGTGTAGTCTATATATTTTGTCTCTATAAAATCGTCTTTTTTTAAACCTAGCTCTACTTCTTTTTTTGCCCTCATATAAAAATATATGGCAAGAATTGCCCATAGGGTGTTGATGACTATTGATAAAAGTAGGGCATTTTCACTTAGAAATGTATTTATTATTTCTGTAAGTCCTCCTATATTTAGTTTGTTAAAAATAAAACCTATTCCAAAACCAGCTACTAATCCTAAAAAAACCAATATAAACAGTTTACTTATGCCGATTTTCCTATTCTTTTTCATCTGTCTCCTCCAATCTAAAAATCTCATTGATATCCACACCGAGAACCTTGGCTATTGTTAGGGCCACGGTTACTGATGGGTTGTAATCTCCTCTTTCTATTAGGCTTATGGTTTGGCGGCTGACTCCTACGAGTTTGCCTAGGTCTGCTTGGTTATAACCTGCTTTTTTTCTAAAGTCCGCCAAGTTATTTATAAGATCCATCCTGCCTCCTTTCAAAATAATTGACAACTATTCTTGTCATCATTATATAATTGACAACTTTATTTGTCAAATCTTTTATTACTTTTTATAAGTTTTTAAAAATTTTAATGAAAATTCAAGACAAGCCTTCTCTTTTTAGATTTTTAGCTTATTAGAAAAATAATTTTTAATATTTTGTGTATAAATAATGAATAAAATAAAATTTTCCCGTTTTTCTATGCATTTTTTCATTTTGGTCGTATAATACCTAAAATACATAAAAAAGGAGAAAATCATGCTTGGTGCTTTTGTTAACGCTCTTGCTGTTTTTATCACAGGTCTTTTTGGCCTTAAACTTGCACATTATATAAAACCTTGCTATAAGGATGCAATTATGAAATTTTTGGCCCTCACCATTGTAGTTATAGGAATCCAATCTGCCCTCAAGGGTCATATGCTCATTATCCTTATTTCAATAATTTTAGGCGTTATTATCGGGGAATTTTTTGACCTAGAAGGAAAATTAACCCGTTTTGCCAACATGCTTAAAGATAAATTTATAAAAAACGAAGAAAATGATTTTGCAACAGGTTTTGTCTCTGGCACCCTAATTTTTTGTGTGGGTTCTCTTGGAATTTTGGGCGCAATTGAGGCTGGAGTTAGGGGAGATAATTCGATTTTATTTACCAAGGCCATTATAGATAGCCTTTCGTCAATCTTTTTGTCAACCACACTTGGAATTGGCGTTGCCTGTTCGGCTGGAATGATTTTTGCCTACGAAGGCCTTATAGCCTTGCTTTCAGGATTTTTATCACCAATACTAAGTCCTGAAATCTTGGCAAATATTTCTGGTGTTGGTGGGATTACAATCATAGCTGTTGGTCTTTCCATGCTTGATCTTGTGAAGTTCAAACTAGTAAATTCCCTACCTGCAATTGTGGTTCCTGTGATTATTGGTCTGATTTTAAATTTATTTTAAAGAAAAACCCCCATGACGGATTTTTTCCGAAATGGGGGTTGTTTTTTATATCCTGCCCCTAAGTTTGAGGGCTTTTTCTATTCTTGAAAGACTTAGGATAAAGGCAGCTTGTCTATAGTTTACCTTGTATTTTTCGGAAGTTGCAAAGACTTCTTCAATGGCCTTTCCCATATCTTTTTCTTGTTTATTCCTAACTTCTTCTTCATCCCAGTATGAGCCACTTATATTTTGTATCCATTCATAATGGCTTACAAGTACTCCGCCTGAATTTGCGAGGATATCTGGAATTAGTGGGATATTTTTCTCATTTAAAATAGCTTCTCCTGCTTCGGTCACAGGTCCATTTGCTGCTTCTACCACTAAGCTAGCCTTGATATTTCCTGCATTGGTTTCATCTATTACATTTTCTAGGGCAGCTGGTATTAAAATATCAACATCTAGGGCAAAAAATTCATCATCTGTAATTTTTTTACCTTCAATATTTAATTCTGAGCCTGTTTTTTCCTTGGCTTCTGAAATCTTTTCAATATCTAGACCCTTATCATCATAAACACCATAAGATGAATTAGGATGGTTATGGTCTTTAGAATTTATGGCAAGTAATTTTGCCCCATCTTCTACTAGGTATTTAGCAGTGTAAGATCCTACATTACCAAAACCTTGTAATGCAAAAGTAGCTCCTTTAAGGCTCTTGCCTATTTTTTCGTAGTATTTTTTTATGGTTAGATATACACCAAAGCCAGTTGCTTCTGTTCTTCCAAGGGATCCTCCCATATCGGTAGACTTGCCTGTAAAGGTTGCTATATCATTTTTGCCACCATTTAAGGCAATGTATTCATCTGTAAAATATCCCATAATTTTGGCATTGGTATTTACATCTGGAGCAGGAACGTCAATTCTTGGTCCAATGTAGTTATTGATTGCCCTTACAAAGCCACGAGAAAGAGCTTCAAGTTCTCTTTCTGAAAGTTTTTTAGGGTCAACTACGATTCCACCCTTTCCGCCACCTAAAGGAAGACCTAGGAGGGATACCTTTAAGCTCATTAGGGTAGATAAAACTTTAACTTCTTCATAAGTTACAGATTCATCAAAGCGCACACCGCCCTTGGCAGGTCCTAGGGCTGATGAATGGGCAGACCTGAAGGCCCTAAAGGTCTTGGTAGTCCCGTCATCCATCTTAACTGGAATATTGGCTTCAATTATCCTTTCAGGTTCTCTGATAATATTGTAAAAAGACTCAGAAAATCCTGCAAGATCAGATACTTCTTTTAACTTTTTTTGTAGGTTTATAAATTGATCGTAAGCTTTTGTCATATTGCCTTCTTTCATAATTTCGAATTAAACTTCTAAAGTATTATACACCCTTTTTCTCCACAAAAAAACTAGTCCTAAGACCAGTTTTTTAATTTTTTTATTTTATCCTTAGCTGCTGCCATCATTAGTTTGACCCTATTAATCTGGTTTACTTCGCTGGCACCTGGGTCGTAATCAATTGCTACTATGTTTGCTTCTGGATAGATTTCTCTGATTTTTTTCATAACGCCCTTACCGGTTATGTGGTTTGGAAGACAACCGAAAGGCTGGATACAGACAATATTTGGTGCACCCGCCTCGATTAATTCAACCATTTCTCCAGCTAAAAGCCATCCCTCGCCGGCTTGGTTGCCAAGACTTGTTACCTCACTTGCCATATCCGAAATATCGTCAATATATTTTGGTTCTTCAAAGTGAATGCTTTCCTTGAGAGCCTTTCTAATTGGCTTTCTAAAATTTTCTATAAGGACAATTCCCATCCTTGCAAGAGTCGCATTTACTGGGCTTTTGCCATAAAAATCTCTCTTTAATTCCGCATTTTTAAAACAATAAAGGAAAAAGTCTGTAAGGTCGGGAACAATTACCTCAGCGCCTTCCGCTTCAAGGACGTCTTGGAGGTGGTTGTTGGCTTCTGGGAGGAATTTTACCAAAATTTCCCCAACTATACCTGCCTTTGGGATTTCCTTATGGCAAACAGGGATTTCATCAAAATCTTTAACAATATCCTTAATGACTCTCCTGTATTTTGGCCTGTCCATAATCCTTATCTCTTCAGTTAGCCTTTCTATCCAGGATTCCTTGAGCTTATTTGTCGCATCTTTTTCAATTTCATAAGGTCTAGTTGCGTTTGAAACCCTATTTAAAAGGTCTCCTAGTAGGATTGCTCTGAGCATTTTTTTCATCAAGGGAATATTTTTAAAACTCAAAAGATCAAAACCCGGACTTTTTTCAATACCTTGGGCCGATAGGGCAATTACTGGAATATTTGGGAAGCCTGCGTCTTTTAGACCCTTTCTAATGTAACCAACATAGTTAGACGCCCTACAAGCGCCACCTGTCTGTGTCATCAAAAGGGCAATCTTATCTGTGTCATAACGTCCAGAATTAACTGCCTCTAGCATCTGACCCACGACTGTGATTGATGGATAGCAAGAATCGTTGTTGACATATTTGAGTCCCTCATTAATAACATCCTTATCAATTTTATTCAAAAATTCAATCTTATAAGGTGAATCCTTGAAGGCCCCTTCCATAATCCTAAAATGTTCTCTAGCCATTTGTGGAACGAGGATGGTATAGCCTTCATCACGCATTTGCTTGGTAAATGTAGGATTTACATAGATGTCATCTAGGTATTCGTCCTTGAAATCTATGCCTTCGATTTTTTTCTGGTTTAAAGCTTCAAGCAGGGATCTTACCCTAATTTTAACCGCTCCAAGGTTTGAAATTTCGTCAATTTTTAAGAGTGTATAGATTTTGCCTGCTGATTTTAGGATATCTTCAACCTGGTCAGTTGTCACCGCATCAAGGCCACAACCGAAGGAATTTAATTGAATTAGTTGGAGATTTTTATTTCTCGCCACATAGGCGCTTGCCCTATAAAGCCTTGCATGATAAGACCATTGGTCCAGAACTCTTAACTTATTATTCAAGTCATCAAGATTATAGGCAACAGCATCTTCAGAAAGCACTGGTATATCCATGGACTCAATCAAGTCTGCTATGCCGTGGTTGATTTCTGGGTCTATATGGTAAGGTCTACCAGCCAATACTATGCCATTTAAGCCTTTTTTATTGACCAAATCTATTAGTTCCTTGCCCTTTATCCTTATGGCATCGTGGTAGTCTTGTTGGGCTTCCCAAGCTTTTTTAACAGCATTTTCAATATGATTTTTAGATAAAATATTACCCTCGAACTCATAGCCATCAAAAACTTCTACCATCCTCTTTCTTATAATCTCTTCACTCTCAAAAGAAATATAAGGGAAGAGATATCTTATTTCCTTTAGACCATCAACATTATTTTCAATTACATCTGGATAACCAGATACAACTGGGCAATTCATGTGGTTTTTGGCCTTGTCATACTGTTTGTATTCATAAAAAACTGCTGGATAGAAAATCAAATCCGGTTTTTTTGCAATTAGGTTTTCCATATGACCGTGGGTGAGTTTTGCTGGATAACAGGCAGTTTCAGATGAAATCGAACCTAGACCCTTTTCGTAAATTTCCCTAGATGACTTATCGGATAAGACTATGTCAAAGCCAAGAGAGGTGAAAAATTTATGCCAGAATGGATAATCTTCGTAGATATTTAGGACCCTAGGTATGCCAACAGTCCCAAATCTAGCCTTTTCACCAAGTGTGTCCCTATTAAACAAGAGGTCATACTTAAACTTATACATATTAAGGTCGTCTTTGGACTTATCAAGCTTAATCCCAGCACCCCTTTCGCACCTATTGCCGGTGATAAATTTCCTGCCGTCAGAAAAAATATTTATTATTAAGGCACAGTTATTGGTACAAAGACCACATCTGGTTGATTTTTGCTGATAAGAAAAATCTTCAAGGTCAGCAAGACCTGCTAATTTAGATGTGCCTGTGGACCTGTCCTTGGCAATTAGGGCCATACCCATAGCCCCCATGAGCCCTGCAATTTCAGGTCTTGTGACATTTCTTTCAGATAATTTCTCAAAGGCTCTAAGGATGGCATCTCCATAAAAAGTGCCACCTTGAACAACTATATTTTTGCCAAGAGTCTTTGGATCTCTGATTTTAATTACCTTTTGGATGGCATTTTTAATTACCGAATAACAAAGACCTGCGGCTATATCTGCCACTTCCGCCCCTTCTTTTTGGGCCTGTTTGACCTTGGAGTTCATAAAAACTGTGCAACGAGAACCTAGGTCCGCAGGTTCTTTAGATTTGATAGCTTCTGCTTGAAATTCTTTTACATCCATAGAAACAGATGCAGCAAAGGTTGATAAAAATGACCCGCAACCAGAAGAACAAGCCTCGTTTAGCTGGATAGAATCAATTACTCCGTCCCTAATGTGCATGGCTTTCATGTCTTGGCCGCCTATATCTAAGATAAAGTCAACGTTAGGATTAAAAAATCTCGCCGCCCTGTAGTGGGCAATGGTTTCAACCTCACCATTATCAACGTGGAGGGCATTTTTTATAAAATCTTCCCCATAACCACAAATGCCAGATGATGCTATGTGGGCCTTGGGATTTTTCTTCTTGTAGGCATCTTTTAGCATGTCTATGCAAACTTCTAGAGGATTTCCCAGATTCATCCTGTAATCATCAAGGAGAATTTCCATATCTTTTGAAATCCAAACCATCTTTGAAGTTGTAGACCCAGCGTCAAGACCGACGTAGATTGGCCCTTCGTATGTGGCTAAATCTCTATATTTTACCCTAGATGTCTGGTGTCTTTTTTTGAATTCTTGATATTCTTCTTCAGATTCAAAAAGCGGTTCAAGCCTTTTTGTTGCTTCTGTTTCACTTTTATGGTTTGTGGTTAATTTTTCTATAAGGTCTGATATTTTAAGAAAGTTTCCGCCCTCGCTTGAAAGAATAGCAGCTCCCTTGGCCACATAAACTTCAGCATCTGCCGGTATGTAGAATTTATTATAGTCTTCGCCCAAAGTCTCTATAAAACGCTCTCTAAGAGCAGGCAAGAAGTGGAGAGGTCCACCCAAAAAGGTAACATTACCCCTAATCGGCCTACCACAGGCAAGGTTTGAAATTGTTTGGTTGATAACCGATTGAAAAATTGAAATAGCTATATCTTCCCTGGTTGCACCTTGGTTCATCAAAGCCTGGATGTCAGTTTTGGCAAAAACTCCACACCTAGATGCAATCGGGTAAATTTTCTGATATGATTTGGCTAATTCATTTAGGCCAAGAGCATCAGTATCAAGAAGGGATGCCATTTGGTCGATAAAGGCACCAGTACCTCCTGCACAAATCGAATTCATCCTTTGCTCAACAGAACCAGAAAGATAGGTGATTTTCGAATCTTCCCCACCAAGCTCAATTAAAACGTCAGTTTCTGGTATAAATTCCTTGATTGCCCTAGTTTCTGCTATAACTTCTTGGACAAATTCAGCTTCAATTAGGTCGGCAAGAAACATACCGCCAGAGCCTGTCACAGCCACAGTCACCCTGTCATCTTTGAATTTTTCCTCAGCGTCAGTGAGGACCTTTTTTACAGTTTCCCTCACATCCGACTTGTGACGAGTATATACAGAATATATTGTATTAAATGAATCGTCAGTCACAACCAGCTTAACGGTTGTAGAACCAACGTCTAAACCCATGTATAAATCCATATTCTCCCTCTCTATTCGAATAAATAGTATTAATTATTTATATTTATGTAGTTTTATTAAATAATTCTATTAAAATTTTATATTTCCACCTATTTTACTAGGATAAATGTACTTATATTATACCATTAATTAAATAAAGTAAAGTCCATACACCATAGTTATATAGCTAATTTTAAAAATGTGCCCAAATGTAAAATTAATTTTACAAAACAAAAGCCACTTGTTTTTCAAAAAAATTTATTAGTTGTTATTCATATTATAAATTAATTTTTATACAATAGTTATTCTTTATAGGTTAAATAAAAAAGACCCAATCATTTGATTAGATCTTTTGAAAATAAATCTCAATTATTCAATCCCACAAGCATCCTTGGCTAGCCTGTCGGCTAGGTCGTTGTATTTGTCATTGGAATGACCTTTGACTTTTACAAAGGCAATCTCTATTTGTTTTTTTCTGTCACCTATAAAGGCCTTGTAGGACTGAGTGAGGTCGTTATTTGCCTTCCAATCGCCTTCTGCCCAGGCTTGGATGCCTTGGTAGTCGTGGTGGATGATTATTTTTTTATAAGATTTTTCTATGGCAAGGTCAATGGCTAGCTCACTCGCCTTGACTTCTCCTGCCACATTCCTGTGGGTGTAGAAGGAGTCAGAATAAGCTTTTTTGAAATATTCTTCTTCGCCATCTTTAATTAGGACAACCCCTGCACCATAGGTTTTTTCAGGCAGATTAAAAGACCCATCAACATAGGCTACTACGGTGTCTGTGTCAACTTCGATTTTCTTTTCAGTCCCTTCCATAAAAGCTAGGGCCTCATCCTTACTTTTAAAGGACTTGTAAATCGCACCCGAAAATCCCCTTACTTCCTTTAAACAAGAATCCCAGGATGTGTATATCCCAGGATTTCTGCCCTTTCTTACCGCGTAGTATTTCTTCATTTATTTAAACTTTCTTTGTTTGCCCAGTAGGTTACTTGGCCAGGGCCAACTGTAAAGAGCCCGTTGCCATTTTCGTCTATGGTGATTTCTTCATTTTTGCCTGAAAGGTCAACATAGGTTGCTCCTGCTTCACTTTCACCGACAAACATTTGTTTTTCCGCCATATCTTGAATGGAAATTAAAACTGCTAGTGGCTTATGGTCTTCATCACCTCGTCTTACCCAACCAATTACAGATGGGTGGTCGAAGTAATCATCCTCTTCTCCGTAATTATAAGCCTTTCTCACAGCCATCATATTATCTAGCATATCTTTGAGTGGGTCTTTTTTTACAGGGCCAATTAGACCATAATAATCGCCCGCAAAGAGGCATGGATATCCATCTTTCCTAAATAAAATAAGGGCGTAGGCAATTTCCTTAAACCAATCTTCTACCCATGATTCAAGGGCTTGACCTGGTTGGGAGTCGTGATTATCTACAAAAGTTACAGCCTGGGCTGGAAATTCTTTGACAACTGTTCCGTCAAAGATTTTTCTCATATCATAGGAGCCCATGGACTTGCTTGCCTCCGCCATATGGAAATGTAAAGGCACGTCAAATAAATCTATCTTATAGTCTGAGTTTTGAAGGTAGTTTTCGATGGCACCTGTATTATATTGCCAAAATTCTCCAAATAAGTAGAACTTGTTTTCGCCCATCTTGTCGTATATGTGTTTAGAAAGCTCATAGATAAAGTCACCTGAGATGTGTTTGAGGGCATCATACCTAAAGCCATCAACCTTGGTTTCTTTGATAAACCAGTCAACCCATTTAAAAATCTCCGCACGAACCTCTGGATGGTTGTGATCGATATCGCAATTCATCAGATAATCGAAATTACCTTTTTCGTTGGAAACATCTTCATCCCAGTATTTACCATCGCCAAGTATCCTATAAATCGCAGAAGTCCCGCTCTTGGCATCATAATCTATACCGGTGAAGTGGTAGTAGTGCCAATTCATATCCGAATATTTATTATTTCTGCCCTTAAAATCAAAACCTGTCCAGCCTTCAATTTCTATCTCACCAGACACGTCTTCTTCCCTATTATTTTGGTCAACCATTATGGCTTTGAATTTTTCCTTAAAATCGGCATTACCCTTATGGTTTAGAACTACATCTGCATAAGATTTAATTCCTGCCTCATGAAGGTCGGCTATGGCCTTTACTAATTCGTCCTTAGTCCCATACTTGGTCCTTATTGTACCTTTTTGGTCAAATTCACCGAGGTCCCATAGGTCATAGATTCCATAACCTACATCATTATCTCCACCACCCTTACAGGCTGGTGGAAGCCAGAGAGCATCTATCCCTGCTTTTTTTAAATCCTTGGCATCTCTTGAAAGTTTTTTATAAAAGTCGCCTGACCCGTCTGTGTCCCATTCAAAAGATTGCATCATTATTTCATTTGCCATAATTACTCCTTGCAAATTTCAATTGACTTTGATGCACCAATCCTAGATGCACCGGCTTCAATCATAGCTAGGGCTTCTTTTCTGGTGTGGATACCGCCGCTCGCTTTGACTTTTGCCTTATTGCCAACAGTTTCTGCCATCAATTTCACATCTGCTACTGTCGCTCCACCGGTAGAAAAACCTGTAGAAGTCTTTACAAAATCAGCACCTGCTCCTACAGAAAGCTTACAAGCCATGATTTTTTCCTCGTCTGTCAATAGGCAAGTTTCTATAATTACCTTTAGGACCTTTGATCCAATAGCTTCTTTAATCTCTTTAATTTCGTCTTCCACATAGGCATATTCACCGTATTTGAGCCTTCCAACATTGATAACCATATCAATTTCGCTTGCTCCATCTTCTATAGCCTTTTTCGCCTCAAAAACTTTGGCTTCCTTGGCCATAGCTCCTAGTGGGAAGCCCACAACAGCAGCTATCCTTACATCCTTGTTGTAATCTTTTATAAATTTAACATTAGCCGAATTTACGCAAACTGAATAGAAATTATTAGCAATAGCCTCATCGACTAGGGTCTTAATATCAGCTAGACTTGCATCCGCTTTAAGATTTGTGTGGTCTATATATTGGTTAAGTTTCATTTTCTTCCTTCTTTTCATATTCTATTAGGGCAAGAGTTAGGTCATCCGCCATAGCCTGCCAGTTATAAGATGTTATTTTCTGATTTACAGACTCTAGGTCAGAAGTTTCTGAGAATGTTTCTCTCAACCTTTCAAGGCCAAACTCATTTCCTTCTTCGTTTTTAGCCTCAATAGCCCCATCTGTGAAAAATAATATCTTATCTCCAACTCCTAATTTTTGTTTTTTTTCTATATATTCATCTGGTTCAATAATATTTGAAATCATCCTGCCATTGGCAAGGAGATATTCCGCCTCATCCTTATCTTTTAAATAAATTAAAGGTGGGCAGTTATGGCCTGCATTTGAAAAGGCAAGGGTATTGTCCCTAAAGTCAAAAATACCTAACCACGCTGTGAAATACTGGCTAGAGTCTATTTGAAGTTTGGTGAATTTTTTCCTTAGATTTAAGAAAACTTGGCTTGGAGAATAATCTGGGTGCTTATCAAAAATCGCCGCCATAGTCACCTTTAAGAACATTGTCATAATTGAAGCCTTAACCCCGTGACCCATGACATCTGCTATATAAAAAGCAACCCTACTTTCATCTATTTTTATCAAATCATAGATATCCCCTGACACATCATCAGCTGGATTATAAATACCAGACAGGCTAAGCTTACCATAGATTCCACTTTTGGGAAGGATTGATGACTGGATGCGCCTTACGAAACGAATATCATCAAGCATGGCCTTATTTGCATTATATAGGTCGATTTTAAGGATAGACTCACTTGTAATATCCCTATAAACTTCAATAGTTCCTGTAAAGGTATCTCCAAGGTAGATTGGACTTGTTTTTATGGAGTAATACTTCCCATCGATGAGTTTTTCTTCAATCATGGTAGCATTCTGGGCTAGACTATTGGAATTTGAAATAATTAAATCTATATTTTCATCTAGGTAATCTTTGAGTTTAGGACTGGATTTAAGGGCTTCTTTTAGGGCTTGGTTAATAAAGGTAACATCGCCAAAATTATCTATAATCCTTACCCAATCATCCATTGCATTAAGGATAAAAAAGTTGAAATTCTCTTGTATGTTTTTATTTTTTTCTAAATCCCTTGTCATCTTTACCCCTTAGTTTTCACTAATATGACTATATCATTTTTAAGATACTAATTCAATGTAATCTAGCCTTGCTAATAAGTTATAAATTCCTAGCATATTCTTATTTGTAAGGACAAAAAACAGTCTAGGAATTTGCTAGACTGTAATTTTGTCATATTTTTTTCTCAAAACTTATAATGATTTCTTCAAATTCATCCAAAAGAGCCTTCTGATTTTCTATAATCTTTGATAACTTGGCTTTTTTGTCTGGTGCCATGTAGTTATTTTGCATATATTCTTCAGCGTAGTAAACCATATTTTTATTTTCTTCAAAGGCTTGTCTAAGAGCTGCTACTGTGGCAACGAATCTAAAATGTTCTTCTGAAAACTTTGGATCTTCCACCCAAAATTCACATGAATCTATAAATTGCTGGGCTGCAAAATCTATTGCTTCTTGGTCGCTAGTATCCTCTTTTCTCATCATTTTAAGAGTCTTTAAATCATCCATAAGACCATTATACTTACTCTTACTATATTTTTTCTTATCCAACTTTTCGCCTATAGCTATGGCCTTATCAAGTAACTTATAGTCTACCGGATCTCCACCTAGTATAAATTTAACTGAATATTCTATTGGATAAGCTAATCCATTATCATAAACCCCATCTACACTTATTTTGTAATTAACCAATAAATTTTTCTTTAAATCAGCTCCAAAAATCAAGGCCTGGCTATATCCGTAACCTTTTCTGCTGATTGTTAGTCCATTATTTAGGCTATAGGTCTTCTTAAATCCAGATTTTAAATCTTGTACTGTTACACTAGCATCATCTGAAACTTCTAAGCTGTTGCCTACTATAACTGAAAATGGTGCTTGTTTGTCAATAAGTTCTAGTATGGTATTTGCTGCAGGATAGACTACTACATTTTTATGCTCTACATAGCCCCCATCAAATACATAGGTAGCAGCAAAACCTTCGACATATCCTATACCAACATTTTTAAGGTTTGGCAGTAAGAGCCATCTCCTATGGCCAAGATCATACATATTACTATAGTCTTCATCATTCATGCAACCTTCTATTATTCCGTAAGGAGTTACATATCCCGCACCGAGATTTGATTCCGCGCATCCCTTCAAACCATCTTTAATAAATTCGCTATTTGGGTCTAAGCCAGCTGGAACAGATGCCTGATGAGATATGGTACCATTCAAATAAGAAATCGCAGAAGCTGCCTGTGCTTTTTTGCTAAGGTCAGGGACTTCAGCTACAGGACTTAAACCTGTCATATACCTGTAGGTATTGATTAAATGAAGTGTATCTTCTATAGCATTAGAACGTAGTAGACCCCTCTCACCTTTTTGTGGATTAGGACTAGATAGGTATATGCTCCTATTATTAAAACCCCCACCAGGTTTTGTAAACTTAGCCCCGCAAAAATCTATTTTTTCGCTAGCACTAGTTTCATAAGAACGCCAATAGTTTCGAACTTCTTCCGCACTTGGCATAGGCTGAGTAATACCTATTGTTTCATTATTAGAAAGCAAACTACCAGTATCCATATATGTTTCGTCAGCCAAACTTGTTCCTAGGGGTATTAGCAAACCAGCAAGCAAGGCCAGCCTAAGTATTTTTTTGATTTTCATTTTTACTCCTTTACTAAATTATTATATTGATATAATTATATCATATATAAAATATTTTTAAAAATCAAAAAACCAGCCTAGCATTTATCCTAGGACTGGTTTACTTTTTTATACTCTTTGTTCGTAGGAAATGATGATTTCTTCAAATTGAACCAAGAGAGCCTTCTGATTTTCTATAAGTCTTGCTAACTTAGATTTTTTATCTGGTCTCATGTAGTTATTTTGCATATATTCTTCAGCATAGCGAACCATATTTTTATTATCTTCAAAGGCTTGTCTTAATGCTTTTACTATTTCCCTAAATTTTTTCTTATCTTCAGTTTCTAGGATTTTTTGCATTCTCTTATAATAGTCACTGAATAAATTCTTATATCCGTCTATGGTGTAGATTTTTCCAATTGGATTAGAGCTCATAACTAGGGAATGGACGTTCCATTCATTTTCTCCCCTTCTTACTGCATAACCCGCAGCCTTATCAGGTCTGTTATAATCAACCATATTTATATAGTGACCAACTGTCCTTGGAGAACTATTTACCCTGTCGCCAAACTTGGATTTCATAGCTTTAACATTTTCTGGTTTTGAAAGAAATGATGACATTTGCTTTAAGTCTGTATATCCTATGCTCCTTAGATAATCATAAAGAACTTTTTCATTATCCCACCATTGTTGAATAGCTCTTTGGCCATTCTTTTCAAAATTCCAGGCTAAGTTCTCACTAGTTGGAAATACGCCTGCATGGCCAATAACTCTTGCTGAATAGTTTGCATTGGCTTGGGCTGCTGCCATCAAATAACTGGTTATACCAATATCATTTAATTCCTTACCATCAATTCCTTTATCATTCTGTCTTTTAGCTTGAACCAAGACAATATTATCGATTGATCTTTTCATATTATCCATATTAAGTGAGTTTTCAGTCTTGTTTCTCTCACTTGCATTTAAAAAATTGCCCCTTTGATTATCTACCCTAGTTAAGGCATAGACTGCTTCGTATTCATTATTTTCTAAATAAAATCCTAGAGCACCCTTGTCCCATTTTTCTTGGTCTGACAAGGCTTCATATTTTACTTTTTCTTCCTCAAAAACATTTTTAAGTGTATCATAATCTACACGAGGGCCTCCCATTTGTAATTGCTTAGGCTTATAATTATATTCACCATTGTCATTTGTTTGTTGGTTAGTAGGGTTTGAATTATTATTTTTAAAATTGTTATTATCGTTGATATATTTTTTGAAACTATCTAAGGCTTGATTTGAATCTGATTGGCTTAAACCCAATTTAGATTTTAGATAAGCTTGCATCTTATAAAGGTCTTCTAAGTCTTTTTCCAAGCCAAGCTTAGTAAAGGTCTTGATTCCTTGACCTCTCCAGTCAATTTTTATTTCATCATAGTTAGAGCCTTTTATGATTGATAGGATGTATTCTTTTTCAAAAATTTCATCAGTAACCAAAGTTAGTTGATGTTTGATCTCATCCTTGTTGCTATCATAATCACCAGCCTCAGTGATTTCAAACTCTCCAACTTCTGTCTTATATCCCTCTACATCTTCATTGGCAAAAGATTTTTCAGTCATTAAAAAACTTACAGACAAGGCGAGGGTTAAGATTAGCTTATTTACTTTCATTATTAACTCCTTTTTATTATTATCTCCTTCAATTATAACATAGTTAATTATTAATAAAAAATCGAGCCTTATATATGTGTTTTAAAATTAAGGAATAATAAAAAAATCAGGGAATTTTTCATCCCTGATTATTGACTTACATATCATTGCCCCAACACTTTGATTGGAAGTTAAGGTGCAAGGCCTAGATTTCTGCTTGAAGTGATGCTTCTAACATTGATAAATATTGTTCTGCAAGCTCTATATTTTCTTTCATATTTTTTATCAATTGTTCTATTTTGCTTCTCTTGCTTGCGTCAACCTTGCTTTGTTGTGCATATTTTTCTGCCAAAACTACTATTTCTCTAGCATTGCCTACTACCTCTTTCAATTGGTTGTAAGTTATTCTCATACGCACTCTTTTATTAAATTTTTCCATGCTAAAGTTTGAATGTTTATCTGAAGAATCTTTGTTGTTAGTATTAGCAAAATTATAATTATAGTTTCTATTCTTATTAGAGCCTTTAGGATTTTCTAAGCCGTAAATCTTATTTTCAATCTCTTTTATCTTTTGATCTAAGGCTTTGACTTGTCCTTCAAGAGTCTTAACTTTTTTTAGCTCATCTGAATTTTCTAAATCCTTAATTTGAGCCTTTAACTTTTCAAGATCTGCCCTATCGCTTTCAAGCTCTTTCTTTGCCCTTCCTATATCAATAGAAGTGATATTTCCTAGATTTTTTTGTTCATTGCTTAGGATTTTATCTTCTGCTTCTAGGTCTCTTATATTTTTTACTTTCTTCCCAAGTTCAGCATCTGCTTCTTCGACCTTTCTTTTCAGGTCTTCTAGGATATGAGCATTAGGATTACCTTTCTTTATATTTGTTAAATATTTCTTAAAGTCTCTTAAAGCTTCAAGAGAACTACTGCTTAAATCATGAGTTTCCTGAGCGTTAGCAAATTTTCTACCCATCTTTGATAGGAGATTATTTTTAAGAGTTTTTTGTTCGTTTTCGTGTTTATTTAAATCTTTTATTATATCACTTTTTTTCTGCTCTTGTATGCCTGCTAAATCTGTTAATTCTTTTTTATTTACTTCTACAAACTTATCCTCGCCATCTTTTATTTTTTTCTTAAGCCACTCTGCTGTTTCCCTAGCTTTTGCAATCTCTTTTTGCTTATTAGCCTCATTTTCTAGGATTTTCTCGTAGGAATCAGTTGCCTCTTCTTTTTCTTTTATAGCTTTCTTCAAATCCTCGTAAGCTTTCTGAACTTCTTCCACCTTTTCCTTTTCAATATTTTCAAGCTTCTCATCAGTTATAGTCCCATTTTTATATTCGGTTTGGTAATTAAGGCCATGTTCTTCTTTCTTGAAAGCATTGTGATTGGTGTTTCTCTCATCCTCACGTCTTGCTATTTCTCTATTAAGCTCTTCGATTTTCCTATTCTTTTCTTCTATTTCACCTTCAAGCCTTTTATATTCGTCGTTATCTTTTTTAGCTTGGTCAAGAGAGTTTTTCTTAAAGGTCTTATATTCTTCAGTGTTTATTTTATCCACATTGGCTGATTTTTTTTCAAATTCATCAAAGAAATCTTCTATGCTTTTCTTTTTTCCATAAGCTTGGTAAAATTCTTTTTCCTTTACCGCTAGTTCTTCTTTAAGTCTGTCCCTCTGCTTCTTTACTTGCTCGTATGAATTTTCTGCTTTTTCATATTCTTCTTTTAAATCTTTAACCTTATCACTGTTGGTAAAGTCCTCGCCCTTGCTTGGATTGTCCTGTTCTTTTTTTAGATTGGCCTTGGCTTTATTCAAAGTATCTAGAGCTGCATCTGCTTCCTTTGTAGCCTTTTGACTTCTTTGGTTAAGATCTTTTATTTTTTCTTCTACTTCTTTTACTTTTTCTTCTTTTTCTACGATTGCTTCATTCTTCTTTATGCTTTCTTTGACAGTAGCAAGCTTATCAAGGTTTGATTGCTTTTCTTCTTCTATTTTGGAAGCTTCCTTCCTTGCCTCATCTAATTCTTTTTGAATCTTATCTCTTTCTTCTTGGGTTTTTTGAAGATTTTCCTTAGCTAGATCCAACTCTGACTTTGCTTTTTCACCAACATTTTTAACTTCATCTGCCCTTACTGATTCAACGCCACCTAAAAACGGCAGGACTGTGGCCATTACTAAACTTGTAACTATAATTTTTTTCTTCATATTCTATCTCCTAAAATTTTATATTTTTATATTAAATTATTCGATGTTAAATTTAAGTTAAGGAGATAATTTTTTTATTTTTACCTATAAGGTTGAAATCCCAAGCTTACCCAACACTTGTTTTTAGATTGAGTAGCTTGCAAATACCATTTTTAATATGGTTAATACATTTTAAATACAAAAAAACAGCCACTTGGACTGGTTTATCCTATCATATTTTTTTCTCAAAGCCCCTAATTATTTCTTCAAATTCATCTAGGAGTTTTTTTGATTTTCTACAATTTTTGCTAACTTAGCTTTTTTATCTGGTGCCATATAGTTCTTTTTCATATATTCTTCAGCATAGCGAACCATATTTTTATTTTCTTCAAAGGCTTGCCTTAATGCTTTTACTGTATCCCTAAATAGTTTTTTATCTTTATCTTTTTCTATTGCTTGCTCATAAACTTACTTCATATGTTCATTTTCAGATGTGCTGTTATAATAAATTTCTAGTGCGTTTAAATAATTTGTTTTTTCTTTTTTGCTAATGATTTTAACGCACTTGTCTTATCCCTATATGATTCGTATAGGGCTTTTCTTTTTGCCTTTGCTTCTTTGTCTTCTGCTTCAGTTTTTTCTGTGTTGGCTGGATTTTCGTTATTTTCTTTTGCCTTATTTCTTTCTTTATCTTGACTAAATGCCATATAATCCCCATAAACTTCAGAAATTTTACTGAATCCCTTGTCTTTGACTGACTCAAGTCGGCTTATAAAAGATTGCTTTTCATCGTCAGATAAATTGCGATCTGCGCTTATTACTCTTTTGAAATAATCATAATCGCTTTCATTCTCAAGTTTATTTATAGATCCTTCTAAAGATCAAAACGTAACTTCTGTCGCACGCGCTTTGCTTGCAAAACCACCTGTTGCTAATAAAATTGCCATAGCTCCTGCTAGGATTTTTTGATTTGTTTTCATATATTTCATCCATTGATTATATAAATTCTTGTCTTTTTCCTTTATTGCATTACTGTTATTCTGGTACTATTAATTCTATCCTTTGCAATTTTTTAACATTTTTACTAGTGCATATACTCCCGTTTTTAGATTCAAATATAAGCAGTATTTTAAGAACTAATTTTAAAATAATTTTCCTAAAGTTTCTACAATAGAAAAAACCACTCTCTTTTGAGAGTGGTCTTTATTTAAATTATAATCTAAATAAATTATTTAAGCCCACAGCCGCGAATTTTGGGCTTTTGTAACTTATACTAGTTCAATGATTGCGCGTTCTGAGCCGTCGCCTCTTCTTGGTCCTAGTTTTAGTACTCTTGTGTATCCACCGTTTCTGTTTTCGTATTCTGGAGCGATTTCAGAAAATAGTTTTTGTACAAGTTTTGGCTCGTAAAGATAGCTTGCTGCTTGTCTTCTTGTGTGAAGTGTATTTCTCTTTCCTAGGGTAATCATCTTGTCTGCCATTTTTTGTGTTTCTTTAGCTCTTGTTAGGGTAGTTTCAATTCTACCGTGTTCAAGTAGTGAACCCACTAGGTTTCTAAGCATAGCATCTCTATGGTCTGTTCTTCTACCAAGTTTTCTTTTGCCTGCCATATTTCCTCCTATTCATCTTTTAAGGAAAATCCAAGTTCATGGATTTTGTCTATTACTTCTATTAGTGATTTTTTACCGAAGTTTTTGATTGTCTTTAGTTCAGATTCTGGAACTGCTATTATATCTGCCACTGAGTTGAAGCCTGCTCTTTTTAGACAGTTAAATGACCTAAGTGATAGGTCTAGTTCTTCTATGGTTTTTCCTAAATCTTCGTTTAAATCATCTTCTACTATTTCTTCTTCTACTTCAATTTCTTCTGGTGGGAATGTCTTTCCTGGAAGTTCCTTGAAGAATGAGAAGTTGTCAATTAAGATTGATGATCCTTCTGCTAGGGCTTCTTGTGGAGTTACTGTTCCATTTGTCCATACTTCTATAATTAGCTTATCAAAGTCTGTTGATTCTCCTACCCTGGTGTTTTCAACTGTGAAGTTTACTTTTTCTACTGGGGTGAAGGATGAATCGATAGCGATAGTTCCTATAGGATCTTTGTCGTCTTTGTTGTCTTCAGATATCCTATAGCCATTTCCATTTGTAACGTCCATAGCAATTGATAGTTTGCTTTTATCATTTACTGTTGCTATATAATGGTCTGGATTTGCTATTTCAACTAAGGCATCTTCTTTTATATCTTTGGCTGTTACTATCTTTGGTCCTTCTATTTCTAGAAATAATGTTACATCTTCGTCTGAATGTTTTTTTACATTTAAACCTTTTATGTTTAATATTATTTCTGGAACGTCTTCAACTACTCCATCAATTATAGAAAATTCATGAAGTACTCCATCGATTAGTATTTTTGAGACGCTAGAACCAGGTAAGGATGATAAGAGCACCCTTCTCATGCTGTTTCCAATGGTTGTACCATATCCTCGCTCAAGTGGATATAGGGCGAATTTTCCATAATGGTCTTCTTCGTTTATATCCAATATCTCTATATTAGTTTCTATTTTATCGATCATGGTAGCTCCTTAGTTCTAACTATTACTTAATCCTACTTAGAGTAGAACTCTACTATCATACGTTCTTCAACTGGAATGTCTATTTCTTCTCTTGTTGGGAACTTTTCTACTTTCACTTTTAGGTTTTCTATATCACTATTTAACCATTCAACTACACCAAAGGCTGCATTTACTTCTTTGATGGTTTTAAATAGTGAGCTTGATTTAGATTTTTCTCTAACTTCGATTACATCACCTTCTTCTACTAAGTATGATGGGATGTCTACTTGCTTACCATTTACTAATAAGTGTCCGTGAGTTACGATTTGTCTAGCTTCTCTTCTTGTTCTAGCAAGACCTGATCTGAAGGCTATGTTATCTAGTCTTCTTTCGCAAAGGATTATAAGTTGTTCACCTGTTTGTCCTTTCATTCTGCTTGCTTTGTCGTAGTAGCCTCTAAATTGTTTTTCACTTACTCCGTAGATGAATTTTGCTTTTTGTTTTTCTCTTTGTTGCATACCATATTCAGATAGTTTGCTTCTTCTTTTTGGAAGAGCTCTATTTGAAGAACCTGTGTATCCTAGGTAGGCTGGAGAAATTCCTAAAGCTCTCGCTCTTTTGTATACTGGATCTTTGCTTACTGCCATAATATCTCCTTATTAAACTCTTCTTCTCTTTGGTGGTCTACAACCATTGTGTGGGATTGGTGTTACGTCTTTAATCATTGTAACTTCAAGTCCTGCTGCTTGTAGGCTTCTGATTGCTGCTTCTCTTCCTGAACCTGGTCCTTTTACATAAACTTCTACAGTTTTTAGACCTTGATCGATTGCGATTTTAGCTGCTGTTTCTGCTGCTTCACCTGCTGCGAATGGAGTAGATTTTCTACTTCCTCTAAAGCCTAATTGTCCTGCGCTTGCCCAAGAGAGTGCGTTTCCTTGCATATCAGTAAGTGTTACCATTGTATTATTGAATGTTGATGAAATGTGTGCTTGACCACGTTCAACATTCTTTTTAACTCTTCTTCTACCTTTGGTAGATTTTTTTCCTTTTGGAGCCATCTATTAACCCTTTCTGCTTTTTCTTGTTCTTGCGTTGTTCTTTGTGTTTTGACCTCTTACTGGAAGACCGTTTTTATGTCTAAGTCCTCTATAAGAACCATTTTCTCTTAGTGCCTTGATGTTAAGACTTACTTCTCTTCTTAGGTCACCTTCGATTGTGTAATGGTCTAACTCTTCACGAATCATACCAAGTTCGTCTTCTGTAAGGTCTTTCATCTTTGTATCAGGATTGATTCCTGTGTTTTTTAAAATTTCATTAGCAGTTGCTCTTCCTACACCATAAATATATGTTAGTCCAATTTCTGCTCTTTTTTCTCTAGGTAAATCTATACCAGCTATTCTTGGCATTGTACCCTCCTAACCTTGTCTTTGTTTGTGTTTTGGATTTTCGCAGATTACCATAACTTTACCGTTTCTTTTGATAATCTTGCACTTATCACACATTTTTTTTACTGATGCTCTAACTTTCATGTTTGCTCCTAACTTTAGTTTATATCTTTTTAGATTTAACTTTCTTGTGTGCTTTTATGCTTTGTTTTAAAGTTAATGCCCTTTGCCTTAGTAATTATACCTGTAAAGTTTTTCGGGCTCACTTCGTTTGCCTCGAAAATGAAGGATTTTTCAAATCCTTCACCCAAGATGATGGGACTAGCCGATAAAGCGCCGGCCTATTTCTTTCTCCAAGTAATTCTACCTTGGCTAAGATCATAAGGAGATAACTCTACAGTTACTGTATCTCCTTCTAATATTCTAATGCTGTTCATACGAAGCTTGCCTGATATGTGAGCTTGTACTTCATGTCCATTATCAAGTCTTACCCTAAATATTGCATTAGGCATTGCCTCGATAACTTCTCCTGTAACTTCTATAGCATCTTTCTTTGACATTGATAGAACCTCCTTTATAAATTTTCTAAAATGTCTATTGAACGCTTTTGTTTTATCAACGACTTTGTTCTAGAAATCTGTGTAAGATTCTATCACATCTAATTTTTTCTTAGCATAAATTAGTTTACTTTCCTAATTTATCGTTAAATTCGTTAAAAACTTCTTCTGGAGTTCTAGCGCCATCTATTCTTATTAACTTACCTGCCTTCTCATAGTAGTCTATAAGAGGACTTGTGAAGTCATTATATACTGAAATTCGGTTTTTAACCGTTTCTTCGTTGTCATCATTTCTCTGGATTAACTTGCCGCCACACTTATCACATGTTCCTTCTTCTGAAGGCTTGTTGTTATGGATGTGGTAGGTTGCTCCACAGTCTGGACAAACTCTCCTGCCAGTTATTCTTTCAATTAGGATTTCATCATCTACATTAAAATAAACTACATGGCTTATTTCAGTATTTCTTTTTGCCATTCCCTCATCTAGGGCCTTGGCTTGGCTTAGATTTCTAGGGAAACCATCGAATAATACAATTCTTTCGTCCCTATCTTCTACTTTGTCGAAGGCATCCCATACCAAATCAATTGTTAATTCATCTGGTACAAGATCTCCTCTATCCATATAAGATTTCGCTTTCATTCCCAGTTCAGTTTTATTTGAGATATTGTATCTGAATATATCACCTGTTGCTATCTGAACTGCATCTAATCTATCTATTATTTTACTTGATAGCGTACCCTTTCCAGCTCCTGGAGGGCCTAACAATATTATATTCATTTCTTACCTGTTTAAAAATCCTTTATATTGCTTCATTGTCATCAT